>JBMOFX010000005.1:0-29503 GCA_049318665.1 Ilumatobacteraceae bacterium
GCGGGCTGGGACTCGGTTTGCGAGGGCGGCAGCGGGGTACGGTCGGGGGATGCGCGCTGACGAGATTCCGGTGGTCCATACGCCAGCAGGTGGGTGGACGGGGACGATGCCGGGGCCGTTCCTCGCCGAGTGCACTGCCGAGCTGGTCGACGGGGCCGTCGACATGCGTGGGCTGTGGCGCGTGGTGGAAGTCGAGGTGAGCGGCGTCGTCGACACCGGGCACCGAGCGTTGGGACTCGAGCAGCGGGTCGAGCAGTGCGGCGACCGGGTGATCATCACGAGTGGCGGCGTCGTGCACGACATGCGCTGCGACGGAACGGCTGAGCACGGCGTGAACGACGTCGCCGAGTTCGACAAGACCACCCCGATCCAGGTGGTGGCGACGTTCGAGAACGGCGTGCACGTCCTCCGCCCGGTCGGCCTCCCGATCGAGGTGACGCGGTGGCGCGACGGCGACGACTTGATGTGGGGGTACGTCGGGTTCACCGCTCGCAGTTCTCGCGTCGATGTGAGGTAGGGTCCGCGTTGACTCGCCGGTGGGGGCCGACGGTCGACTGAAGGGGGTTGAACAGCCATGGCTGTGTCATCACGGATCCGCATCGTCGGAGCGCTCACCATCACCGCGGCACTGCTCGCGGCCGGTTGTTCGAAGAAGGACACCGGCACCGAAAGTGGTCCCGACACGACCGCTGTCTCGGTCGAGACGACGACGTCGGCAACCGACGTGACCACGCCCGAGACGACACCGGAGGCAAAGCCGGTCCCTGGCGGGACCCTGCTCGTGAGCGGCGAGTCCGAGGTTGCCAACGCGTGGACGCCCGCGGCCATGCAGTGCGACGCCTACTGCCACCAGCGCGCCCGCACGTTCTTCGAGCCCCTCACCGCGTACGGCTCCGACATGACGACGCACAACGTGCTCGCAGAGTCGGTCGAGCCGAATGCCGACTTCACGCAATGGACCGTGAAGGCACGCCCGAACATCACGTTCCACGACGGCACCCCCTTCAACGCCGATGCGATCATCTCGAACCTGCAGAAGGCCGGTACGAGCCTGCTCATCGCCAACGCGTTGAAGGACGTCGCGAAGAACCCGGACAGCTCGCTGAAGATCGACAAGGTCGACGACATGACCGTCACGATCTTCACCGGTCGCAACGGAGACGTGAACACGCCCGTGCCGTGGCCGGGCTTCCCGCGTGCGCTCGGCACGCAGTGGGGGCTGATGGCATCGCCCACGTGGCTCGACGCGGTGGCCGCAGGTACCGGCGACCCGACCATGGCGGTCGGCACCGGCCCATTCATCGTCGAGAGCTACGCGCCGCGCGACAAACTGGTCGTCGTCAAGAACCCGACGTACTGGCAGAAGGACGCCGACGGCAACCAACTGCCGCACCTCGACAAGATCGAGTTCCGAGTCATCGAGGATCCGTCCACCGCGCTGCAGGCGCTGCGCTCTGGCGACATCGACATCTTCACCACCGGCTACTCCGACGTCATCGGTCAGGTCCGCGACAACCCCGACGGGCTGGAGTCGACCGAACGGAACCAGTTCGTGTCGAGCACCTACCTGCTGATCGACCTCGACAAGCCGGGCCCGCTGCAGGACAAGCGCGTGCGATGCGCGCTGTCGAAGGCCCTCGACCGCCAGGAGTTGATCGACCTCACTGCAGCCGGGCTGCCGCCGGTCGCCAACGGTCTGTTCTCACCCGGCCAGGAGGGCTACCTCGAAGACAACGGCTTCGACACGTCGCAGGATCTTGCGGGTGCGCAGGCGCTGATCGACGAGTACACGGCGGAGACGGGCCAGCAGGTGGTGGTGCCGCTCGGCACCACGGTGGCGCAGATCAACGCGCAGTCGGCCGAGCTGATGAAGGGCTACTGGGCCCAGATCGGTGTCGAGACCACCATCGCCCAGGTCCCGCAAGACCAGTACATCACCAACGCATTGTTCGGGAGCCCCGACTTCACGATGTACCAGTGGGCGAACCACGCGGGTGTCGAGGCCGACGAGCAGGCGTACTGGTGGAGCTCCGACACCGCGGCTCCCGATGGTCAGCTCGCACTCAACTTCGGTCGCATCCGCGACGAGCAGGTCGACGCCGGCCTCCGCCAGGCACGGTCGGGGCTGACGGCCGAGGAGCGCCGCGCTGGCGCCGAGCAGGTGAACCGCCGGTTCGCCGAAGAGTGCTACCAGATTCCGCTGTCGTGGAACCTCAACGCCACGATCCGCAAGCCGAAGGTGCTCGGCATCGAGGCTGCGCTCCTTCCCGATGGCGTGCCTGCCAACACGACCACCGGCCTCATCTGGATGCAGGGCGTCTGGATCGACCCCGACGCCTGATCAGTTTCTGGTCTCGCGCAACACCGAGTCGAGTCGGGTGTCAGCCGGTGCCCGCGCGCCCAAGTGCTGGATCACCCATGCCGACACCTGTGTCGCAAAGCGAGCCGCCTCGACCGGGTCACCGAAGCGCAGGTGATGTGCCAAGAAGGCGCCGGCGAACGAGTCGCCTGCACCGGTGGCATCGACCAGGTCACTCGCGGCCGGGGGGATCAACACGCCGCTCCCGTTGTGGAACACGAACGCGCCCTCGGCGTCGAGCTTGAGCATGATGAGGGCACCGTCGTAGAGCTCGGCCAAACGAGCACACTGGGCAGCTGGCTCGGCGAGTCCGGTGAGCGCGAGCGCCTCCTGGGCGTTCGGGAGCAGGATGTCGATGCCGAGATCGCGCGTCTGCAGCAGGAACGACGCGACGCCCATCTGCTCGATCATCTCGAACGACCCGGGGTCGAACGACAGGGTGGCCCCAGCCGCCTTCGCCAACTGCGCGGCCGACCGAGCCGCCGACCGCGGCGGGTCGACGAAGAACGACCACGCGGTCAGGTGCAGGTGTCGCGATGCCACGACCACCTCACGCGGCACCTCTGACGGCAGGAGGTAGAAGTCGGCGCCGCGTCCGGAGACCATCGATCGCTCACCGGTGTGGTCGACGAACACGGCGACCGATCCGGTGAGGTGTTCATCGGTCTCGATGAGATGCGCGTGCACCTGCTCTCGGTCGAGGTCTTCTTGGGCGAGCTGACCGAAACGATCACGGCCGACCTTGCCGATGAAGTGCGTCGGCGTGCCGCACCGGCTTGCCCAGACCGCAACGTTGGCAGCACTCCCGCCTGGGGTGAGCATCACCTCGCCGAACGTGTCGCCCCCGCGGAGCAGCTCGGTGTTGGTGCGGATCAGGACGTCGAAGGCAAAGTCTCCGAGGACGCACAACCGGGCCGACACGAGGCGACACCGTACCGGCAACGCCCGTCGGCTACGAGCCGTCGTAGGATCCGGCTGGTGAAATCGGGGATCGTGCTGTGGGACATCGACGGCACGTTGCTCCGTACACCGGGCGTCGGCATTCGCTGCTTCACCGACGCAGTCCAGTCGGTGACAGGCCGCGAGATCGTTCGACAGCCCTACGACTTCGGCGGCAAGACCGATCCGCTGATCGCGCTCGAGCTCCTCGCGCCGCTCGGCATCGACGACCCGGCCGTGGTCGATGCCGTGCTCGCAGAGGTGGAGGCGAACTACACGCTGCTCGCGGCCGAACTCCGCCGCACGATCGTGATCCTGCCCGGCGTTTCCGACGTCCTCGACGCCTGCGCCGCTCGTGGCGTCACGCAAACGGTCGTCACTGGCAACATCGAACCGGCTGCGCGGCACAAGATCTCGGCCGGCGGGCTCGACGCTCACCTGCTCCTCGACTGCGGCGGCTACGGGTCCGACCACCACGACCGCAGCGCACTCGTGCGGCTCGCGCTCGCGCGCATTGCCGTCGAGCACGCGGTCGACGGTGCGATCGACCCCGACCACGTATGGGTCGTGGGCGATACGCCCCGCGATGCCGCATGTGCGCGAGATAACGGCGTCCACTGCCTGCTCGTTGCGACGGGCACCTACGGGCTCGAGGAGCTGGAGAGCCAAGGCGCCGACCACGTGCTGACCGACCTGGCCGACGTCGACCGGGTGGTTGAACTCCTAGCTGGGTAGGTGCGCGCCGAGAGCAAGGAGCGGCTCGTACACGGCCACGTCGAGCGGCACGAAGGCACGCACGAACACCGACGCCGCAGCATCGGGCTGCTCCGCGACGCTGCCAGCAAACGCGAGCCGAAGGTCGTTCACCTCGTCGTCGGACGCGTCGGCTCGCGTGATCAAGGGAAGACTCGGCACCAGCGGCCCCTCCCCCACCTCGACCACACCGTCGAGCAGTTCGGGGTGGTCGCGGCGGGCGAAGGCCAGCGTGACGCTGTCGATGGACGCGATGTCGGCGTCGCCGTCGCGCACGGCGCGCAGTGACGCGATGTGGGCCCCCGTGAGGACGACCGGGCCGGTCCAACTCGAATCGGACCCGTGGACCGCGTGGATCAGGCTCACCCAGCCCGACAGGCTGTCGCGGCCGTTGACCGCAGCCCGTTGGCCCACGAAGTCGGCGAGCGGCGCCTGCCGACGAGCGACGAGCACGCTCCGATACCGGAATCCGACCGCCCGGGGAACGGTGTGCTCGAATGCACCGACCACACGCACCGCTCCGGCCAACTCCGTCACGAGGGGCCAGCCGCACGTCTGCGCGACCAGCAGATTCGGATCTCGCCACGATGCATGAAGGTCGGTATCCCAATCGAGTGCTGCGGGTGTCGACGGCAGTCGGGCGTGGACGCCGACCCACAGGGCATCAAACCCCGCACGTGCCTCGACGAACGGGTACATCCCGATCGCGGCCAGTTGGCCGCTGATCACGACACCGATCGAGCGTCGTGCAACGGCGTCACCGGCGTCGAGAACGGCTTGAAGGCGTAGCGGCGGATGATCTCGCCGTAGCCCGCGTAGACGCCCGCACCCTCGGCCGCCGCAGCCTCCGCGTCGATCTCATCACTCAGAGAAGGAAGTGCGAACCACGGCGCTGCAGGCCTCGCGTGATGGGCGTGATGCAGGTTGTTGTTGAGGAACAGCAGGCCGAAGAAGCGGTTGCTGCGCACCACCGCGGAGCGAGTGCCGGTGGGGACTGCGAGGTGCTCCGCGAACGAGCGGAGGTAGGTGATCGACATGCCGAGCCAGCAGTAGCCGATGAGGTACTGCCACACGGGCACGCCCGCTACCCCGAAGACGATCCAACCCACGACACCCACTGCGACCAGATGCAGCGCCCACATCCGCTGCAGGCTGCGGTCGGTGCGAGCGGCGCGCAACTCGCTGATCACGAGCGACGCCGGCCCGATCAGCGGCCAGATGACGAGCCGACCCACCAGCGTCCGGTTGGCAGTGAGCAACCAGCGGCGGAACGTCCCAGCCCGTTCCCATTCGTCCGGCAGCACATAGAACGACTCAGGATCGACCCCGGGCTCGGTGAGTTCGGCCGCATGGTGGAGCAGGTGCGACTCGCGGTACACCCGGTAGGGAAGCCAGAAACTGAGCGGCAACCACGCCATCGCCTCGTTCAGCGTCGGGTTGGGAGTGGGGTGACCGTGCAGCACCTCGTGCTGGAGCGACATGTACCAGGCGCCCAGGAGTCCGAACCCGATCACCACGATCGGCCAGGGCAGCGAATCGTGCCACACAAGCATCGCGACCCAGCCCGCCCAGCAACCGGCAGCGATACCGACGGTGGGCCACTCGGTCCTTGTCGGCGCGCGTCGATCTGTCACGCCGTGCATTTTGGACCAACTGAGGTCGTCGGCCCAACATCGTGCGGAAGGCTCTCCATCGCGGTCATACGACGTCGAACGGAACGTCGTCGGGCAGCGTCACGTCGAGCAGTTGGAGGTCGGGCGAACAGTTGCGCAAGGCGTGCGGCATACCGGCCGGCACGACGAAGGTGTCGCCGGACGACAGCGGATACATCACTCCGTCGGCCTCCAGCGTCGCGGCTCCCTCGAGAACGAAGCCGAACACGAACTCCGCGTCGTGCACCGCGACCGGCGTGTGCGACACGCCATCGGGCCGGGCGACGCGACACGCGGCCAGGCCCTCGGTTGCGTGGCCGATGCCGGTGTCGCGGTGGACGAAGCCAGGAAAGCGCCACGGCACCCACTCGGCATCGGCCGCGATGTGCCGCACGAAGCGCTGTCCGTGGAAGTCGCGATCGGGCTGCACTCGTCCGGTGGGCAGCGGTGTGTCCCGATCGGCGAGCGTCTCGTGTTCGGCGGGGCAACCCAACTCGATGACCTCCAACCCGTCGCCGCTCTCCAGCACACGGTGGCGGATCTGCGGCGGCTGGAGCACGCAGTCACCTGCGCGGAGCACGAACGGGTCGCCTTGATCTTCGTAGACGAGACGGGCCCAGCCGCGATGGCAGTAGATCATCTGGAAGCGGACCTTGTGATAGTGCACGTAGTCGGGCACCGGGCCATCGTTCGCGATGCGGATGTGCGACCCGATGAATCGGCCACCCTGGCGGCCCGGGATGATGTCGCGGTACTGCATGCCCGCCCGACCGGTCCCCCACCGTGCGTCGCCGGCGAGGTGCGCGACCATCAGCGACGGCACGAGGGCCGGGATGTCGAGCGGTGGGTTCGCGTCGACGAGCTCGACACGCGTGCCGTTGGGGGCGAGGAGTTCGGTGCTCCCGCCGCCACATGCGATCGGGTCGTCGCACAGCAAGCGCAGCGCTCCTGCCTCACCCGTGTGACCAGGCTGCAGACGCAACGTGAGACCGTGGCCCGAGAGCACGGCCACCGTCGGTGCGTCGGCCGGGAAGATCGCATCGACCTTGAAGCCGAGCCGCTGGGTGAAGAACTGCAGCGTCGGATCGAGCGGGCTGCACGGCACCAGCACCTGTCCGTCGTGCACCTGTCCGGCGTGAGCACTCGGGTCGGTCATCGAGACAACGCTAGCCTGACTCCCTTCGTCGCCCTCGGCCGATACCTGACTCCCACTCACCCGTGCCCACAACGCTCCTCCTCGGCATCGACACCGGCGGCACGTTCACCGATGCCGTCTTCTACGACGAGCATTCGGGAGAGATCGTCGCAACCGCGAAGTCGCCCACCACGCACCACAACCTGGCGATCGGCATCCGGGGTGCCATCGACGGGGTGCTGGCCACCGGTTCGATCGACACGTCGTGCATCGAACTGGTGTCGCTCAGCACCACGCTGGCCACCAACGCGTTGGTCGAGGGCACGGGGCGTCCGGTTGCTGCGGTGATCATCGGCTTCGACAGCGCGGTGATCGAGCGCGACGGACTGTCCGAGGCATTGGCGGGCGATCCGGCGATCTTCCTCGCGGGTGGCCACGACCCACACGGGGCGCGTGCCGACGAGCTCGATCTCGAGGAGCTCGAGCGGCGCGTTGGGGAGGTTGCCGGCCACGTCGACGGCTTCGCCGTGATGTCGCAGTTCAGCGTGCGTAACCCTGAGCACGAGCTCGCCGCGGCCGAGGTCGTACGACGGGTGACGGGCAAACCGGTCACGATGAGCCACGTCCTGTCGGCGAGGCTCAACGGTCCGAAGCGAGCCGTGACGGCGATCTTGAACGCGCGCCTGATCCCGATCATCGAGGGTCTGGTGGCCACCACGGAGGCGGCGCTCGTCGACCGAGGCATCGCCGCACCGCTGATGGTGGTGCGCGGTGACGGGTCGCTCGTGTCGTCGGCGTTCGTGCGGCAGCGGCCGATCGAGACGATCCTGTCGGGACCGGCGGCCAGCCTCGTCGGCGCGGCGCACCTGACCGGTCTCACCGACGCCGTCATCAGCGACATCGGCGGCACCACCACCGACATCGCCGTACTACGCGATGGCATCCCGGTGGTGAGCGACGAGGGCGCGTCGGTGGGTGGCCATCGCACCATGGTCGCCGCCGTTGAGATGCACACGCACGGGCTTGGCGGCGACAGCCAGATCCGCCACGACGATCGAGCACTGGGTGCGGCGCTGATCATCGGACCGAGGCGTGTCGTCCCGGTGAGCCTCGCTGCCATGCGGTTTCCCGAGGTCGTGCACGCCACCCTCGAACGCCAAGCGCGGGCCGACCTCCCGAACGACCACGACGCGACGTTCCTCCTGCTCCCCGACCCCGACCGGGCGCGCCGCACCACCTCCGGCCTCGATCGCGAACTCGTCGACCTCGTCGGCGGACCGATCGCAGCGTGCGGACCGCTGCTCACCACCCCCACGAGGCGACGCGCCGCCGAGCGCCTGGTGCGTGCCGGCCTGCTGCAGTTGGTGTCGTTCACCCCCACCGATGCGAGCCATGTGATCGGTACCCAACGCACGTACGACAGTGACGCTGCGGTCATCGCCGCCGACCTGTTCGCGCGCCGACGCGACCGCGTCGGACGACCGATCGCCCCCGACGGCGACACCATCGCGCGGCTCGCCATCGCCACCCTCGTGCGACGTTCGGCGGAGGCGGTGCTGGCCGCCGCCTTCCACCACGACGGCGTTCCTTCCGACACGGTGGCATCTCCGGCGGTTCGACGCGCGCTCGACGTTGCCGGGGGCGGCTCCACCACCTCGGCAGCTCGCATCGATGTGGGCCTGGCGTTGCCGCTCGTTGCGCTGGGTGCGTCGGCGACTACCTACTACCCAGCCGTCGCACGCCTCCTCGGCACCGCGCCGGTGATCCCCGACCATGCGGGTGTCGCCAACGCGGTGGGCGCGGTGGTCGGGCGGGTTCGGCTGAGCTACGTCTGCACGATCTCCGCGCCGCACCATGGCGAGTACCTGGTACACGCAGGCGACACACCGGAGCTGTTCACCGACCTCGACATCGCACGGGCTCGGGCACGCGACGCGCTGACCGCTCGGCTCGAACACGACATGGTGCTGGCGGGCGCCGACACCTTCGACGTCGACGAGCAATGGCAGGAGGTGACGGTCGACGTGAGCGGCACTCCGATGTTCGTCGACGGCACACTCCACCTCACCGGGTCCGGCAGGCCTCGCGTAGGCCGCTGACCAGGGGTTCTTCAAGAATCTCTCAAGGGGTCGGCCGGACGAACCGATCACTGATTCATGCTCGGAACACAGGCGACTGCTCGAATCGCCATCCTCTGTGCGGCAGGTGTGGCCGTCGTGACCCTCGGCCTGCCCACCACGGCGGCAGCCACGGGCGCCCCAACGACGACGAAAGCGACGGCCGCCGCGCTGCCGACCACATACGTGGTGCAGAAGGGCGACACGCTCTACACGATCGCTCGCTCACTCGGCGTGTCGCTCAAAGGCCTGCTCGACGCGAACAAGATGACGGCCACCAGCCTGATCCTCCCCGGCGCGGTGCTGAAGGTCCCTGCCGGCGCCTCGCCCAAGCGCCGCGCTGCAGCGACCGCACCGAGCACGACCGTCGCACCCGCTCCGGTGCCGGCCGCAGCCACCACGACGCCGGCCGCCGCCGCCGGTGCGACCACCTACACCCTGCAGTCGGGTGAGGGTCTGTGGACGGTCGCCAACCGGTTCGGCGTGAAGCTCGGGCCACTGCTCAAGGCCAACGGCCTCACCATCGACAGCCTCGTGCACCCTGGCACGACCCTCATCGTCCCGGCCGGAGGCACCATCGCCTCCCCCGCAACCGGTGCCTCCGGCCAGGCGACCCCCACCACCATCCCGGCGGCACCGGCCACCACGACGGTTGCCGCTCCGCCGACCACCACCGTCACCGCCGCCGCGACGTCGCCGGTCGACATCGTGGTGGCGTTCGCGCTGGCGCAACTCGGCAAGGGCTACGCGTTCAACAGCGCCGGGCCCGACACGTTCGACTGCTCGGGACTCACGGTCGCGGCCTACCGACAGATCGGGATCGCGCTCCCTCACCAGAGCGCCATGCAGGCGACGCGCGGTACCGCCGTCGACTGGCGGGCCGAGCCCATCCGCGCCGGTGATCTCGTGTTCACGTTCTCGTCGAACTCGGCCGGCACGATCGGGCACGTCGGGCTGGCGATCAGCGCGACGCAATGGGTGCACGCACCGCGTGCGGGCGACGTGGTGAAGATCGGCACGATCCCGGCGGCTTCGAGGATTCAAGCCGTGCGTCGCTACGCCGGAAACTGACCTGAGCCGACCGGCCAACTCCGCAGCACCTGGAAGTAGTTCAACCGGTCGTACACCCCGGGGTCGGCAACACTGGCCCTGCTGACCGCCCCGCGCATCTGCTGCACGCTGGTGTAGCCGTGCGCCTCCATCCACTCGACCACCCGGTCGCTCAGCACCGCTGCGTGCTCGGGTCCTCGGGCGAGCAACGCACTGGTCGTCATCACCACGTCGGCACCAGCGAGCAGCAACTTCACGACGTCGTCACCGGTGTGCACCCCGCTGCTTCCCGCAAGTGAGCCGCGCACCGAACCACGGAGGGAGCCGATCCAGTGGATCGACAGGTTCACGTCACCCGACGACGACAGCCGCAGCCGCGGCGCGACGTCGACCGCATCGATGTCGATGTCGGGTTGGTAGAACCGACTGAACAGCACGACGCCATCGACGCCGAGTCCGAAGAGTCGCCCGACGAGATGGCCGAGCGACGTGTACCAGGGGCTGAGCTTCACGGCGAGCGGAATGCGGGTCACCGCTCGCACCTCCCCCACCAATTGGAGGAGTTGCTCCTCGACCTCCGCTGCAGTGCGTCGGGGGTTGCAGACGGTCTCGTAGACGTTCAGTTCGAGTGCCGCTGCACCCGCCGACTCGAGCGCACGTGCGTATCGCACCCACCCGCCGGGCGTCGTGCCGTTGATGCTCGCGATCACCGGCACGGTGAGTCGCTGCGCCGCATCCTCCACGAGGTTGAGGTGCCGATCAGGACCCGCAGCGATGGCATCGAGGTCGGGGTAGAACGTCAGCAGGTCGGCGCTCACGGAACCGTTCGACGTGTGCGACCCTGCCAACGAAAAGACGTCGTGCTCGACTTCTTCCTCGAACAGCGACGGCAAGACGATCGCACCGACGCCGGCGTCCTCGAGCCGGCCCCACATCGCCGGGTTGCCGGTGACCGGTCCGGCCGAGGCCACGATCGGACTTCGTAGTGGCAGGCCCAAATAGGTCGTACGGAGATCGCTCATGGCTCACCGTACAAACGGGACCTCCTCGCTGCACAGAGTCGAAGGACCCGCGTTGGTCAGCTGATCGCAGCGGCGAGCGTTGCTTCTGCGGCGGCCATGTCGGGCCGGTCATATGCCTCGAGGCGGCTGAGATACGACACCGACACGAAGCCTTCCTCGATCACACCGCCGTCGGTGTGCGACGGGAGCTCGACCGCGTCACCCCACGCCATCCGTACGTGGAACGCGCCCTCGTGGCCTTCCTTCGCCTCGAGCGTGGCGTTCGCCATCTTGCGCGGCGGCTCGAAGCCGACGGTGCCGTGACGCCATCCACGAAGATCGTCGAGCGCGACGTTGGGCACGTTGATGTTCACGACCACCGGGTCGGTGGGCAGGTTGGCGACCAGTCCTTCGACGAACCCGGCCGCCACCTCGGCGGCGGTGTCCCAACGCTGGCCGACCAACATGTCGTCCCAACCCTGACCCTCGACACCGAACCCGGTGACGGCTTGGCTGACGGCCACGCCGGAGATCCCGCCGTTGCGGCCGCTGAGGCAGGCGCCGACGGTGCCCGAGTGGTACACCGATCGACCGACGTTGGCGCCCGGATTGATCCCCGACACGACGAGGTCGAACTGGTCGCCGAACGCCCCGAGTCGGGCGAACATCACGCACAACGCCGGCGGACCGGTGACCGCCCAGGCCTCGTCGATGCCATCGACCCGAGCACGGTGCACCTCGGGCTGGATCACGTGCAGCGCGCCGAGCGCCGCACCCGCACCCGAGTACTCCTTGTCGGGGGCGATGATCACCACCTCACCGAAGGGGCGCATGGCGCGAGCGAGGATGTGCAGCCCCACCGAATCGATGCCGTCGTCGTTCGTGAGCAGGAGACGCATGAGCATGATCGTTGCAGCCGCGGGCCACCTCCGACGACATGGCTGGTGAACGGGCGGTGGATCGGCAACGATGGCCGGGTGAATACCCTCGCTGCGCTCCCCCGGCCATCGGCGGCGCGCCTGGCGCTCAAGGTCACCAACGACGCCATCCGCCAGCTCCGCAGCGGGCATCCGTGGTTGTTCGAAGGCTCGATCACCTCGGTCAACCGCGACGGGGCCCCGGGCGACCTGGCCGTGGTGTTCGACGGCGACCGACGATTCGTGGCGATCGGCCTGTGGGACCCCGACTCGCCGATCAGGGTGAAGGTGCTCCATCAGGGCAAGCCGGTCACGATCGACGAGGCGTGGTTCGAGGCGCGCATCGCCGCCGCCGTCGAGCGCCGCGCACCGCTCGCCGCCACGGCCGGCACCGACCGTGCCACCACGGCGTATCGCATCATCCACGGTGAGAACGACCAGATGCCCGGCCTGGTGGTCGACCGCTACGGACACGTCGCTGTGCTCAAGCTCTACTCGGCTGCGTGGGTGCCGCACCTCGCCGTGCTCGTGCCGATCATTCGCAAGCACCTCACCGTCAGGTCGATCGTGCTGCGCACCGCGCGCTCGCTCGGCGACGGCGTGCTCCACGGGCTGCGCTCGGGCGTGTCGCTCGTGGGGCCCGACATCGACGGCCCGGTCGCATTCGTCGAGCACGGACTCCATTTCGAGGCCGACGTGATCCGCGGGCAGAAGACCGGGCACTTCCTCGATCAGCGCGACAACCGGATTTATATCGGCACCATCGCCGCCGGCGCACCGGTGCTCGACGTGTTCTCGTGCACGGGTGGGTTCAGCGTGCACGCGGCCGCTGGCGGGGCACGATCGGTGCACAGCGTCGACGCAGCACCCGTCGCGATCGAGTTCGCCATCCGGAACATGGCGCTGAACGCGGGGCTCCCCGCTGTGGCCGCCTGCCGCCACGAGACGACGATCGGCGAAGCGTTCGCCACGATGGAAGACCTCGTCAGCCGCCGCAAGCGATACGGCATCGTGGTCGTCGATCCCCCGTCGTTCGCTTCCAACGCCCCGTCGATCCCCAAGGCGATCACCGCGTACGAGCGCCTCGCCGAACTCGCTGTGCAACTCGTCGAACGCGGCGGGCTGTTGATGCAGGCGTCGTGCTCATCTCGTGTCGACGAAGCCGACTTCATCCGCGCCGTCCATGCCGGGGCGGCGCGAGCCGGGTACGAACTCGAGGAGGTCCGCCGCACCGGGCACCCGATCGACCATCCGATCGGCTTCCGCGAGGGCGGCTACCTCAAGGCGACGTACGTGCGCCCACACCGCATCGCTCGCTAGGTTCGGCGACGATGGCGATACCCACGATCGACCTCGGGGATGCAGACGCTGCACGGCAGATCGGCGACGCGTGCGTCTCGGTCGGCTTCTTTCAGATTGTCGGCCACGGCGTCGATGTGGCGGTGATCGACGCGGCCTGGGCGGAGGCCCGACGGTTCTTCGACCTTCCGATCGAGCAGCGCATGGCTGCTGCCCGCCGCCACGACGCCGACGCATACGGGTACCTGCCCCTGGAATTCGAGGCACTGAACCGCTCGATCAGCGACGGCTACGGGGCCGCCGACCTGAAGGAGACCTTCAACGTCGGTCCGTTCCGGCGTCCCGATCGTCCCCTGGTGGACGACGGCGAAGCGTGGGCGTTCGCCCCGAGCCCCTTCCCGCCGTCGCTCCCGTCGCTCGCCATCGCGTGGTCGGCGTACTTCGATGCGATGCTCGACCTCGCTGCTCGACTGATGCGCCACTTCGCCGTCGCGCTCGATCTCGACGAGGCGTTCTTCGACCGCTTCATCGGTGAATCACCGAGCGCGCTGCGGGCGCTCAACTACCCGGATCTCGCTGGCCGCGCGGCCGCCGCGGGTCAGCTCCGTGCCGGCGCACACACCGACTACGGCACGCTCACGATCCTGCGTCAGGACGACGCGCCGGGCGGACTGCAGGTGCTCGACCCGTCGACCGAGCAGTGGACTCCCGTGCCGCACACACCCGATGCGTTCGTGGTGAACCTCGGCGACCTGATGGCGCGGTGGACGAATGATCGCTGGCGTTCGACGCTGCACCGAGTGGCACTCCCACCCGCCGACGCGTCAGGTTCGACGCGCCGGCAGTCGATGGCCTTCTTCCACAACGCCGACTACCACGCCCGGATCGAGTGCCTGCCGACGTGTCTCGACGCGGGCGAGCTCCCGCGCTACGAGCCCGTCGTGGCCGGCCCGCACCTCATGTCGAAGTTCCATCGGGCCACGTCGCAGAACACCTTGTGACAGGACGTCGATACGTATCGACGCGATGTCACGTCGTGTTGTTCAGCGGCCGGTGAAGACGGCCGGACGACGCTCGAGGAAGGAGGCGACACCCTCGCGGTGGTCGTCGCTCTTGAACGACGCCGCCATCGCCGCGGTGTGACGCTCCATGTGCTCGCTCACCGGCGCGGTGAGACCCTCGTGGACGAGCTGCTTGATGAGGCGCAGGCTGTGCGGCGAGCCCGATGCAATGGTGTGCGCGAGCTCGTAGGCCCGTGGGAGCAGGTCGTCGGGCGAGGTGACATCGAGCACGTAGCCGAGATCCTTTGCCTCGTCGGCGTCGATCATCTGGCCGGTGTAGAGCAGCCGTAACGCCTGCTGCATGCCGACGATCCGCGGCAGCAACCAGGTGCCGGCGCCGGTGTCGGGCACGAGCCCTCGGTGGACGAAGTTCCACGCGAAACGCGCGTTGGTGGACGCGAGGCGGAGGTCGCACTGCGAGGAGAACTCGGCGCCCATGCCGACGGCCGGGCCATCGATCGCACCGATGGTCGGCTTCGAGCACTGCGCGATCGGCCACCACGCATGGGTCTCCTCCGCCGAGCCGCGCAGGCCTCGTGTCTCGCCGGGGATGGTGGCGAGATCAGCGAGGTCGGTACCCGCGCAGAACGCGCCGGGGACGCCGGTGATCACCAACACGACGGTGCTCGGATCGGCATCGGCCGCCGCCACCGTGTCGATGAACCGTCCGAGCATCGCGTATGTCATCGCGTTGCGCTTTTCCGGTCGGTCGATCGTGATCGTCCCCACCTTGCCGTCGGTCGTGTACCGGATGTGCTCGGTCATGCCGCGACGTTACGTGTCGTACAGTCGTCGCATGGCACTGCACCCCAACGGCATCAACCACTTGGCCATCGCCACCCGCGACATCAAGGGGCAGATCGAGTTCTTCACTGATGTGCTCGGCGGCGAGCTGAAGGCCCTGTACTGGATGCACGGCGTCGACAACACCTTCCACGGGTTCGTCGAACTCAGCCCCACCTGTTACATCGCGTTCCAGCAACACCCCGACAATCCGGCCGACGCACAGATTGGCGTCACCCACGCCGGAAACTCGGGCGGTCAGGTGACCGCGGGGACAATGCAGCACCTCGCGTTCAACGTCGACTCCCTTGCCGACCTCTATGCGCTGCGCGACCGGATCCGCAGCCGCGGCATCCCTGTGCTCGGACCGATGAACCATGGCATGTGCCAGAGCATGTACTTCGCCGGACCCGAGGGCCTCGCACTCGAGATCGCCTGCGGGCGCGACATCGATGCGCGGGCGTGGATCGACCCCGAGGTGCAGGCGCTCGCCGGCATCAGCGACGACGAGCTCGCCCGCTACGTCGAGCCCGCGGTACACGTCCGATCGGGCGGGCCGACGCCGCAGCCGGCCTACGATCCGACCAAGCCGCACCTGGTGTACCCGAAGCCGGTCTACGAGTACCTGCTCGCCATGCCCGATGGCGACATGTGGAATGCCGTCACCTCCGAGCCCCCGGTCAAGGTGAGCTGACCCCGGTACGGTGGCGAGGGTATGGAGCACTACGACCTCGTCATCCTCGGTGCCGGTAGCGGCAACTCGATCATCACCCCCGACGTCGACGAGTGGAAAGTCGCGATGGTCGAGGAGTGGGTGTTCGGCGGCACCTGTCTGAACCGCGGGTGCATCCCGACGAAGATGTTCGTCCACGCGGCCGACACGGTGCTGCACGCCGAACACGCGGCGCGCCTCGGTGTCGACGCACATGTGGACGGTGTCCGCTGGCTCGACATCCGCGATCGCGTCTTCGGTCGTATCGACCCCATCGCGGCGGGCGGCGAGCGGTATCGCACGTACGAGTGCCCGAACGTCACGGTGCACGCGGGGCGTGGCCGCTTCATCGGGGAACGCCAGCTCGAGGTGATCACGCCGGAGGGTCCCGTGCAGATCGAAGGCCGTCAGGTGGTGGTGGCGGCGGGTGCCCGACCGATGATCCCCGACATCCCTGGCCTCGTCGACACCGGGTTCCACACCAGCGACGACATCATGCGCGTCGACGCAGTGCCCGAGCACCTCATCGTCCTGGGCGGCGGGTTCATCGCGTGCGAACTTGCGCATGTGTTCGGCTCGTTCGGGTCGCGCATCACGATCGTGCAGCGCGGCAGCCGACTGCTCCGTTCGGCGGACGACGACATCTCCCGTTCGATCACCGATCACTTCGGTCAGCGCTTCGAGCTCGTCTGCAACGCCACGGTGTCACGCGTCTCGCGTCAGGGCGACACCGTGCAGGTGCACCTGGCGGACGGCTCGATCATCGAGGGATCCGACATCCTGGTCGCCACCGGGCGTACGCCGAACAGTGACGTGATCGACGCGGCGGCTGGCGGACTGGCGGTGCTGCCCGACGGACGCATCCACGCCGACGCGACCGGCGCGACGTCCGTCCCCGGCGTCTGGGCGCTCGGCGACATCAGTTCGCCGTACATGTTGAAGCACGTCGCGAACCACGAGGCGCGGGTGGTCGCGCACAACGTGGCCCACCCCGACGACCTGCGCAGCACCGACTACCAGGCCGTTCCCCACGCGGTGTTCACCAACCCGCAGATCGCAAGCGTTGGCATCACCGAACGCGAAGCCCTCGAGCAAGGCCTCGACGTGATGGTGGCAACGCAGCGCTACAGCGACGTCGCCTACGGCTGGGCGCTGGAAGACACGGAGAGCTTCTGCAAGCTGATTGCCGATCGAAGCCGGCGTGTGCTGATCGGTGCGCACATCATCGGGCCCCAGTCATCGAGCCTCATCCAGCAACTGATCCACGGCATCCGTTACGAGACCTCGATCGACGACATGGCCCGTGGGCAGTACTACATCCACCCGGCCCTCGGCGAGGTCGTGGAGAACGCGCTCTTGCAGTTCCCCCGCGCCTGACGCGAGCCCCGGACGGCTCAGCCGCCGGACGTCCCGACCCTCTGACGGTCGCACTACCGTGGCCGTCGTGCCGTCACCGTTCCTTCACCCCTTCGCCAAGCCGACCCGCGAGTCGTTCATCCGTATCGTCCGCGGCGAAGGCGCCGTGCTGTGGGATGCCGATGGCAACGAGTTGATCGACGGCATGGCCAGCCTCTGGTACTGCGCGATCGGGCACGGTCGCCACGAGATGGCCGATGCCATTGCTGCGCAGGTGCGCCAGATCGAGGCGTACAGCTGCTTCGATCCGTTCACCAACGGACCGGCGGAGGACCTCACCGCCGAGCTCCACTCGATCGCGCCGATGGCCGACGCTCGGGTCTTCCTGTGTTGCTCGGGCTCCGAGGCAGTCGACTCGGCGATGAAGCTGGCGCGCATCGCTCATGTGCAGGCGGGCCAGCCGCAGCGCAAGGTGATCATCTCACGCACCCGCGGCTACCACGGCGTTGCGTACGGCGGCACGAGCGCTCAGGGCATCGCACCCAACCGCGAGAACTTCGGGCCGTTTGTCGGCGACGTGATCCAGGTGCCATCCGATGACATCGAGGCGCTCGCTGCCGTGATGGCCGAGCACAGCGACACGCTCGCCGCCGTGCTCACCGAGCCGGTGCAGGGCGCAGCGGGCATCTACCCGCCGGTCGACGGCTACCTCGAGGGCGCCCGGCGACTCTGCGACCAGCACGGCGCCTACCTGATCTTCGACGAGGTGATCACCGGCTTCGGGCGACTCGGCTCGTGGTTCGGTGCCCACCACTTCGGCGTGCGACCCGACCTCGTCACGTTCGCGAAGGCTGTCACCTCGGGCTACCAACCGCTCGGCGGCGTGTTCGTCGGCCCCGGCCCACGCGCGGCGCTCGAAGCCGACCCCGACTTCTTCCTTCGCCACGGCTTCACCTACTCGGGTCACGCCACCGCGTGTGCTGCCGGGCTCGCCAACCTCGCGATCATCCGGCGGGAGGAACTCGTCGAGCGCGCGCCGCACATCGGCGCTCGGTTGAGCGACGGGTTTGGTTCGCTCGCAGCGGACGGTCTCATCGACCACACCCGCGGCGCCGGCGCCATGTGGGCGGCCGGGCTGCGGCCCGACCAGAACGCGATGGCGATGCGCGACGAGATGCTCCGGCGAGGTGTGATCTGCCGTGCGATCAACGCCGACACGCTCACGTTCTGCCCGCCGCTCGTGATTACTGACGCCCAGCTCGATCGCATCGTCGACACGGTCGCTGCCGTCGCCGCCCTTACCTGAGTCGGGACGCGCCGGGGCGCCCTCGTCATGCGGCGAGGGTGCTGTCGGAGCTGGCTGGTTGTCGAGATCGTTCGCGTTCGCGTGTTCGTTCGTTGGGGCTGGTGATGACGGGTTGGAAGGGGATGTCGCGGTGGTGTTGGCCGTCGGGTCGCCAGATCCGGATGGTGCGGTCGTCGGTGAGGGTGATCGACCAGCCGCCTTCGTGGACGGTGTGGTGGTGTCTGACGCACAACGGGAGCAGGTTCGCAAGGTCGGTGGGTCCGCCGAATCGTCGGAAGTGGACGTGGTGGATCTCACATCTGCTGAATGGTGTGTCGCATCCGTCGAACGCGCAGGTGGCGTACATCGCTTGCAACGCGCGGCGTTGTGCCCGGTTGGGTTGGGCGGTGGCGGTGCCGAGTTCGAGGATCTGTCCGTTCATCCCGGTGATCGCAAGGTGCTGCACCGCGGTGCACAACAAACGTCGGGCTGACGCGACCGCGATCGGGGTGTTGTCGGGTGTGGCGCAGTGGGTGTGGTCATGCACCCCGTTCGTGATGGTGTCGGCGTCGATCAAGATGATCATCTCGGCCTGCACCCCGGTGGTGCGGGTGCGGCCACCGCGGATCAGTGCGCCGAGCGCGTGGGCGGCGACATGGTCCCATTCGGTGCGCTTGGATTCGACGACGCCACCGAGATCGGCGGTGTCTTTCGCGTAGATCATCGCCCGGGTTTGGTCGTCGATCGCTTTGAACATGACGGCACCGAGTTCGGGGTCGAACACCCCGTTGAGGTGGTACATCCCGGTCCTCGGGTCGACGTACTTCGTCAGGCGGGTCTGTTTGCGTTGATCCTCAACTTCGGACGCGCCTTCATCGGCGGTGATGGTGCCGATCAACTGGCGGAGGTGATCTTGGAACCGTTCCGGTGACATCTTCGCGGCGCGCGCGGCGAGATCTTCGTCGTGTTCGAACAACTCGTCTTTCTGGTCGTCGGTCAACCTTGATGCTGCGGTCGCGAGCGCATCCGCGTGCGCCGCAGTCACGTCACCCTTGGCCAGCGCGTCACGAACCTTTGGTGTTCTCGCGGTCGCTGCGGCACGGCGGGCGACCTTGCGACCGTTACGGACCGAGGTGCGCCCGTTGCGGGCGAGCATGCTGTCCGGCGCCTCGGATTTCCCGGCGGCGTGCAGGACTGCGGTCCGGTTCGCGATCTCGATCTCGAACGCATCCAACGAGCACCGCACCTTGGCCACCAACCCGACCGCTTCCGCGAGCAACGTCGAGTCCGCGTGACCGAGACCGCCAGCCGCAACAGCCGACAACCTCTCCAGCACGATTGAGTCGAACATATGTTCGATCATATTCGGATGACTCGCAGGTGTCAACCTCGAACGCACAACAATTCTCGAAAGTTCTGGGAAGCCGGCTCCGAGGCCGAGGCGAACAATCTGTTCCGATCGGCTCGGCGGTCGACCGCGCGCCGACCAGGGAATCTGGACTGACACGTCGACTCACCATCAGCCCGTTGGTGTCGGGCGGCGAGTGGGATGATGCCGTGATGAACGTCGCTCAACGCATGGTGCTCTCGCTCGCGCTCGCAGCGGCACTCATCGTCGCCGCGCGGACAACGTCTGATCTCCTGTCGGCGTCCTCCGCTCCAAGGTGGGTGATGTACGAGCCGAACGCCAATGTTCTGATCCCTCCATCCCACCCCCGTTGGCACTCGGTGCGAGCCGCGGTCATCTGGCTCGCGGCCATCGCACTCTGGTTCGGCATCTCGTGGCGGTTGTTCCGGACAAAGGGCGAGTGACGTGACCCAGCGGACACACACCTCTTCGCTCGAGGGTCGCTCGTTCACCTACCTCGAGGTGGGCGCCACCGAGGTGGCGAGCACCACCTGGGCCGGCGCTCCGATCGAATTCCGTCGCTACGAACGAACGGTGGCGATCGAGACGGCGTGGGACGACGCTCGACTGCTGATGCTGCAGTGGGCGGTGAAGACTCGAAGTGGATTCACCATCGATTCCAACGACGGCGAAGCTGCCGCGGCCGGATCGAGCGCGTGGCTCAGCCTTTCGATCGGGCCGGTTGCAGTGAGGGAGCCGATCCGGGTGGTGGCCGTCGTCGACACTCCCCTGCGATGCGGCTTCTCCTACGGCACGCTCGTCGGCCACCCAGTGAGCGGCGAAGAAGCGTTCGTCCTGCATCGTTTGTCAGATCGAGATCCTGTTTCGCTGACGATCCGCTCACTCACACGGCCCGCACCGAATGGCTTCTGGCGGTATGCATTCCCGCTCCTCCTCGTCGCCCAACGGGCCTTCCGGCGGCGATACCTCAGGTCGATCGAGTAGCGCCGGCTGGGGCCCGCCCACGCCCGTCCTTCTACGGTGGGGACATGACTCGAGCACTCGACGGCAAACACGTCCTCGTCACCGGCGGATCCAGCGGCATCGGCAAGGCGTGTGCGGCTCGCTACCGGGCCGAGGGTGCGACGGTGTACGTCGCCGACATCAACCCGGCGTCGTCCGACGAGATCTCGCTCGACGTCACCGACTCGGCCGCGTGGGCGGCGGTCATCGAATCGCTCCCGCCACTCGACGTGATCCACCTCAACGCAGGCATCACCACGCCGGGCCGTTCTCCGCTCAGTGAGGGTGCCATTCCGCTCACCGACGTGACCGACGATGCCTACCGGGCGATCATCGGAGTCAACCTCGACGGCGTCTTCTTCGGTGTGCGCGCTGCGCTGCCGAAGATGGTCGAGCACGGTGGCGGACAGATCCTCGTCACCGCGTCGATGGCTGGGTTGTCGGGCATGCCCGGCGACGTTGCGTACACCGCCACCAAGCACGCGGTGGTGGGCTTGGTGAAGTCGCTGGGGGCCTCCCTCGACCAGCACGGTGTGTGCGTCAGCGCGATCTGCCCGGGCTTCGTCAACACGCCGCTCGTGCCCACCGAGGCACAGGCGTTCATCCAGCAGATGGGCATGCCGGTGATCGACGCGAGTCAGGTGGCCGAGGCCGCGATGCAGGCACTCGATGCGAGAGCCAACGGGTCGCAGTGGATCGTCTGGGGCGACACGATTCGCCAGCACGACGAGCCCAATCTCGGAGTGATCTGACGATGGCCGAGCTGCTGTTCAACCCGTTCGATCCGGCCTTCCGAGCCGACCCGTACCCGTTCTACGACCGGCTGCGCGACGAGGACCCGGTCCACGAGACCCCGTTCGGCTACACGGTGCTCACGCGTTACGAAGACGTCGCACGGGCGTTGCGTGGCGCCGAGTTCGGGCGCGACATCGAGGCGCTCACTCCCCCGCCTGACGATCCGATCCGGCTGCAGCGGCGTGAGCGGTTCCAGCGCCGTCGAGCCGAGGGTCGCGCCGCCAAGACGATCCTCAACCTCGATCCGCCCGACCACACTCGGCTCCGCCGCTTGGTGACGCTGGCGTTCACGCCGTCGGCGATCGAACGACTCCGGCCGCGTGTGCAGCAACTCGTCGACGATGTACTCGACGTGGCGGCCGAACGTGGCTCGATCGAGCTGGTCGACGAGCTCGCGTTCACCGTCCCGTTCCAAGTGATCAGCGATCTGCTCGATCTCCCGACGGACCGTTCGGACGACGTGCGCGAATGGTCGCAGTGCCTCACCGCCGGGCTCGAGCCGACCGCCGATGAAGCCACCCTCGACGCATCAGAGTCGGCTGCGGCGCTGATGGGCGACTACCTGCGCGAGGTGGTGGCGCACCGCCGCGAGCACCTCGGTGACGACCTGCTGTCGGCGCTCATCATGGTCGAAGAGGGCGGCGACCGGCTGAGCACACCCGAGCTGCTCTCGTTCGTCACGCTGCTCTACGTCGCCGGCCACGAGACCACCGTCAACCTCATCGGCAACGGCACGCTGGCACTGCTCCGCCATCCCGACGAGCTGCGGCGCTGGGCGAACGATCCGTCGCTCGACGCGAATGCGGTCGACGAACTCCTCCGCTACGACGGGCCGGTCCAACAAACCGTGCGCGTTCCCACCCAAGTCGTGCACTTCGGCGATGTGGTGGTGCAGCCGGGCTCGATGGTGATGACCGTGCTCGGCGCCGCCAACCACGACCCCACCGTGTTCGACGATCCGCACACCCTGCGACTCGATCGCCCCAACGCGAGCCGGCACCTCGCCTTCGCCGCCGGTGTCCACTACTGCCTCGGGGCGTCGCTCGCGAAACTCGAAGCGCAGGTGGCGATCGGCTCGCTGATCCGTCGCTTCCCCGACGTCCAGCTGGCCGGCACCCCCACGTGGCGCGACCGCATCACCATTCGCGGCGTCGACCACCTCCCGCTCACCCTCGCCTGACCGCAGCGCTCGGGCGCGGGCGTCAGTCGTTGGCGAGGAGGTGGATGAGGCTGCTGGTGTCCCAGCGGCGACCACCACGGGCGATCACCTGCGCGTAGAACTGGTCGACGAGCGCGGTCATCGGGAGGCGGGCGCCGTTGCGGTTCGCCTCGTCGAGAACGATGCCGAGATCCTTGCGCATCCACTCGACCGCGAAGCCGAAGTCGAACTCGCCTTTCGACATCGTGTGGCCACGATTCTCCATCTGCCACGACTGCGCTGCCCCGTAGCGAATCACTTCGATCACGGCCTCCGGATCGAGACCCGCCTTCATCGCGAAGTTGATGCCCTCCGACAGGCCCTGCACGATGCCCGCGATGCACACCTGGTTGACCATCTTGGTGAGCTGACCCGACCCAGCCGGACCCATCAGCGAGCACGCCTTCGCATAGGCGAGCATCACCGGACGTGCGAGGTCGTAGAACGCCTCGTCGTCGCTGCCGCACATGATCGTGAGCTGACCGTTCTCGGCGCCTGCCTGGCCGCCCGAGACCGGCGCGTCGACGAAGCCGACACCGAACTCCGCCGCGGCCTCGGCGAGTTCCTTCGCGACGGCAGCCGATGCCGTCGTGTGATCGACGAGCACGGCGCCAGCGGCGGCACCCGCAAGGGCACCGTCCGGGCCGTACATCACCTCGCGCACGTCGTTGTCGTTGCCGACGCACAGGAACACGAACTCGGCACCTTCGGCGGCTTCACGCGGCGTTGGCGCGGCACGGTTGCCATAGAGCGCCACCCACGCCAGCGCCTTCGCGGGCGTGCGGTTGTAGACGGTGACCTGGTGGCCGGCAGCAGCGAGGTGACGCGCCATTGGCGTCCCCATCACTCCCAGCCCGATGAACGAGACAGCACTCACCCGCTCAGTCTTGCCGGTCACAAGGTCACGTGCGGACAGGCCGGACCGGATCAGGTCTGATACAGACTGAGCGAGCGCTCGGGCGCCAGCAAACGGGCGACGACCACGGCAATGGCCACGGCACCACCGGGACCACCGAGTCCGAGCAGCGCGATCCCCAACGCCACGCCAGCGACCGGGGTTCCATACGCCGCCCCGAGCATCGCGACCCCACCGATCCCCATCGACACCACAGGCGGAACGCTCGGCGTGAACCACTGTGCCACCACGAGTCCGAGCAGGCTGCCCATCGTGAGCAGGGGGATGAAGATGCCACCGAGCATCCCGCAGCCGAGCATCGTCGCAACCATCACGACGAACACCATCAAGGCGACCAGCACCGCCAGCGTCGAGGCCTGCGTCGCCCAGCTGCGCAGCCGATCACCGGAGCCGATGAACAGCGACCGATCCGTGAGGGCCACAGAGATCACCGACACTGCCAGCAGCGACATCGGGGCGATGGTGGCGCGAACGACGAACGGGAGTCGACGGCGTTTCGCATGCCGCAAGAGGGACACCACGACTCGCGAGCCGAGTCCGACGGCGACACCGATGAGTGCCGCGGCGACCACCACGGTGCTCACCGAGACCGCCGGTGCCACGCCGATGATGTCGACCCGCTCACCCGTCGCGATGAGCACCGCCCACGACGACAGCAATCCGATCCCGAGCGGCGGTAGATCAACGAGGCGAGGCCGTCGGCGCGCAACGACCTCGGCCGAGAAGATCGCCGCCGCGACCGGCGCACCGATCACCATGCCAACGGATGCCGCCGCACACGCCACTGCGACCGGCCGATCGCGTACCCCCAACCGACGCGTGCCGGCCAACCCGAGCGCGGGACCGAAGTACAGCATCGGCCCCTCGAACCCCAACGGCACACCAAGCCCGACGCCAGCGAGCAGACCGGCAAACCTCACGGGTGCTGCATCCACGTCGATGCGGTTCTCGTGGAATCCGAGCACGAACGCGTCTGCGGTCGCTGGTCCGACACGCGCTGCCCGCAGGATCCCGAGACACACCACTGCGCCGACCGCGGCGATCGCCGCCCACCACAGGGTGTCCTGCGCCGGTCGGCTGAGCATCCACCGCAGGCACCACACCACTCGGCCGGCTACGACCGCCACCACGAGCGCCGCTACGGCTGCGCCGATGAGGTCACGCGATGACAACCGCGAACTGGGCGCAGGTTCGGTCACGCGAGGCTCGTGGCGAGCTCGTCGATCAGTGACGGTGGTGTGTCGGGGTGGAGGAACACCAGCCGACCGACCGGCTCGCCCTTCCACGTGGTCGGCGCAACGAACGCCACGCCTGCGTCGAGGAGGTCGGACGACCATCGACGCCAACGCGGCGCATCCCAGCCCTCTCGCCGGAACAGCACCACGCTGAGCGACGGCTGCATCACGATCGACACACCGGGCACTGCGCCCAACCGCTCGACCGCGAGGCGAGCCAAGTCGATGCCCGCGTCGATGGCGCGCACATGAGCATCCACCCCGTGCGCGACGAGCGAGAACCACAACGGCAGACCCGAGGCCGGGCGCGTGAGCTGGAACCCGTAGTCGCCAGGGTTCCACGCGTCATCGGAGCGGAAGACGTCGATGTAGGGCCCGTGCTGCGTGTGCACCGCAGCGGCTCGCGCCGGCTCGCGGTAGAGCAACGCGCACGACCCCAACGTTGCGAACAACCACTTGTGCGGGTCGACGATCAGCGAGTCAGCGCGCTCGATCCCCGCGAACATGTCGCGGCTCGACGGCACCAGCATCGCTGCGAGGCCGTAGGCGCCGTCGACGTGCAGCCAGGCACCGTGCTCCTCGGCCACGTCGGCGAGTCCCGCAAGATCGTCGACAACACCCGCGTTGGTCGAACCAGCGGCGGCCACCACGATGCCGAGATCGATGCGTCCGCCGAGCGCGGCTCGCAGCGCGTCGCCGGTGAATCGCCCGTCGTCACCGGTCGCGACGATGAGCACGTCGTGGAGGCCGAGCAGATGCAACGCGTTGGTCAACGATGCGTGGGCCGTGTCGGCGATCGCCACCAGCCGCCGATCGCCGGCGTGCTCGCGCGCAACCGCAAGCGCGGAGAGGTTGCCGATCGAACCGCCGCTCATGAAGCAGCCGCCGGCGGATGCGGGCAGGCCGAATTGGTCGGCAAGCCAGCGCAACACTTGGTTCTCCGCGGCAATGGCGCCCGCCGCTTCGAGCCACGACTCGGCGCTGAACGACGCGGCGGCCACCGCCGCGTGCATCCACACCGACGCAGCGGTCGGGGCCGCGGGGATGAAAGCGAGGAAACGCTCGCTGTCAAGGCCGACGTTGTTGGGCGCCACTCGCTCGACGAAGCGGGCCCACGCAGCGTCGGCGCCGAGCCCGGCCGCCGTGATGCTGCCGTCGAGCAACACCATGAGCTCGTCGGACGTTGCGGTCCGGCCAAGGGGCGCTGCAGCGATTCGGTCGGCGATGAAGGCCGACACCCGTTGCGCGACCTCGTCGGGGATGGCGCCCTCACCGTGCAGCATCAGTGACTCACTCGGGCGTCACGTATGCAGCGGTGATCCCACCGTCGATGATCAACGACTGGCCAGTCATCCAACTCGACTCGTCGCTCGCCAGGAACAGGGCACCGTTCGCGATCTCGATCGGCTCGCCGAAGCGACCCATCGGGATGTGGACCAATCGGCGGTTGCGCTTCGCATCGTCGCTCAGGAACTTCGCGAGCATCGGCGTCATGATCGGGCCGGGGCAGAGCGCGTTCGCCCGAATCCCCTGCCGCGCGTAGATCACCGCGATCTCACGGGTCATCGCGAGCACCGCACCCTTCGACGCCGTGTACGCCACCTGCGGCGTGGCAGCACCCATGTGCGCCACGAACGACGCGACGTTGATGATCGAGCTCGACTGACCGCTGGCTTTGGCCGACTCGAGCATCGCCGGGATGGCGTACTTGCAGCCCAGCATCACGCCGAGCACGTTGATGTCCATCGTGCGCTGGTAGGTGTCGATGCTGGTGGTGACCGGATTGTCGTCGTCGCCGAGCATCACGCCAGCGTTGTTGTACAGCACGTGCAGGCCGCCGAACGTCTCGACCGCGTGATCCACGGCGGCCTCGATCGAACCGGGGTCGGTGACGTCGCAGCTCACATAGCTGGCCTCGCCACCGGCGGCGGCGATCGCCTCGACCACCTCGTCGCCGTCGGCCATGTCGGCCACGACCACCTTGGCGCCCTGCGCCGCGAACAACTCGGCGCCGACGCGACCGAGACCCGATGCTGCACCTGTGATGAGGGCCACTCTGCCTTCGAGACGATTCATGGCGCCGACGGTAGCCGACCGACAAGACTGACCGCCTGATGACCGGCGACGCCTCCATCACCTGGCGAGTGCTCACGTGGAACGTGCGCGGCGCCGCCCGGCCGCCGTTGGCCACGCTCGCCGAGGTCATCCGCGAGTACGAGCCCGATGTGGTGGCGCTGCAGGAGATCCAACCGCACCAGGCCCGCCATCTGGCCACCCTGCTCGGCTGGCAACACCGCTGGGGCCGCAAGCACTACCCCTACTCGCACGCCGTGTGGTGGAAGGCCGAGGGCCTGGCCATCATGTCGCCGCACCGACTCACCCGTTTCCACCACCAGACCATCTCGCCCGGAGTGCACCCGTGGACCTGGCGCCACCGCGTGCTGCTGGCCGCCGATGTGGAGCGCAACGGCGATCGCCTGCGGGTGGTGAACACGCATCTGGCCGCACACGCCTCGGGCGCCGACCAGCGCATCGCCCAGGCAGGTCGGGTGGCAGCTCGGGTGCGCGCCGATGCCGCGCCGCTCACCGTGGTGGCCGGCGACCTCAACGCCCCGGGCGAGGTGGAGGTGATCCGCGAGTTCCACACCGTCGGCCTACGCGACCCGGGCGGCGGACCCACGAACCCGTCGATCGCACCGGCACAGCGGCTCGACTACGTGCTCATCCCCGATCGCGCCCGCGTCGTCGAGCAGGCACAGCCCGACGGCGGCGAGTGGTGGTGGGCACTCAGCGACCACATCCCCGTGCTGGTCGCCTTCGAGGCCTGAGGAGTGCCGGAGATGACCGAGACCGCCACCCACACCGCGCTGATCATTCCGGCTCCGTCAGTCGGCGAGCTCTGCCGGCTCGCCGAGCAGTTCCCACGGAGCCGTACCTCGGCAGCCGTTGCCCACATCACGATCGCGACGCCGTTCGTGCCCGAACCCGAACTGTCGATCACGACCCTCGACGCTCTGGCGGCGGTTGCGGCCGCAACGCCGGTCTTCGTCTGTCGGCTCTCGGCATGCCGAGATTTCGAGAATGGCTGGTACTACCTCGCGCCCGATGAGCTAGCTCCATTCAGCGACCCCCCGTCGACGGTGATGGCCACGTTCCCGAGCCTCACAGCCCGTGCCGACGCCCCTTCGTTCGTGCCTCACCTGTCGCTCGGCGTCGAACGAGATGCCGAGTGCCGCCAGCACCTCATGCTCGAGGTGTCCGACATGTTGCCAGTCGAGTTCGTGGCACGACATCTGATGGTCGTCCGGTCAGGGCCTGATGACTGGGTAGAGCTTGCGTCGTTCGAGTTCGGATGATCCAGGAGTCCGACAACGACCCTGGACATTCGATCGGTGGCTGGCACATCCACTCCGACCATCGAGCGTCGTCTGCGGCGGTGCGATCAGCTGAACGATCGGGCCATCACACGGTCGATCGACGCCCTGTGAGGCATCCCGATCGCTTGCGCCAGACGCTCGAGATCCGCCCGGTCAACCAGCGACGCCACTGCGAGTGCCCTGCAGTACTCGGCATCCTTGGTGCGCCCAGCAGCGGCTTTCGAAATCCAGACATCGCTCGCGCTCAGGCACCATCCCACCTTTGCCCCAGCAACGGATTCGCTGATCAACGGGACGAGTCGTTCGCGCCAGCCCTCAGCCAAGACTGCAACCTCGATTTCGACACCTTCGGCGTAGTAGCCATAGGTGGCGTGGAACATCGAACCCTCACCGAGCGCTCCTTCGATGAGCAGCGCGAGGTCGGCGCGATCGACACCCAATGAGATTCTCGAGATCTCGTGATCCACTGCGATGTCGGCTTCGATCGATCGCGTCACCTCGTACGGCAGTTCCACGTCATCGACTGTCGCCAGGATCGCCTGGGAGCCGAGCACGATCACGTCATCGACGCCAACCACGGTGGCTGCAGCGCGCACGACATGGGCCAGTTGCTCGCGATTCACATCTGCACCGCCGCTGCCGCCGCCAGCACCAGTCGGCGCTCGTCATCGGTCATCAACCCAGCGAACGGGGCCACTTGGCGCAGATCGTCGCCGTCGGGGTCGTCGCGCAGCAGGAGTTGTGCCACCGCCTCGGGGCCGTCGTCGACCGCACGACGCCAGGTTCCGATCCACTGCTGGCCCGATTGGCCTCGAACAGTGGCCGCAAGTCCATCCAACTGCTCGATCGCGAGAGGTCGAGCATCATCCCACCGCTCGCGAACGCGGTACGCCGTCGCAACTGCCATGGCAAGACGTAGTCGGCGCTGCCGATCGAGCGCCTGCTCGTGCCGGGATGGCACGAACCGAAGTTCGAGCTCCAGACCGACCGCTTCTGCGATCCGACTCAGCGTCGACAGCCGCGGTTCCTTCCGGCCCGCCTCATAGTCGGCGACGGTAGGGCCCGAGGTACCTGCAGCTTCTGCCACAGCGCGCTGGCTGAGGCCGGTCCTGGCTCGAACCGTCTTGATGATCGTCGATGTGTCCACCCGCTACCTCCACGTGCTATTCGTTGGAATAGCATACGGTATTCG
>JBMOFX010000006.1:0-27608 GCA_049318665.1 Ilumatobacteraceae bacterium
TTCCGCAGAACCTGGTGCATCTCAAAAAAGGCCGAGAATCTCAGGCACCACATCAAGTCCGTCTGCGCAGGTCACGGACACAACGTCACCCGCGAGGGATCCGCGCAATCGCACAGTCCGACCCGCGGATCAAGCTGCTCGGTGGGGTGTGGGATCAGACGCTGCTCGACCAGCTCTACGCCAACGCGCACCTCTACCTCCACGGTCACTCGATCGGAGGGACCAACCCATCACTGCTGCGCGCCGCGGGTGCGGGTGCTGCGGTCGCCGCGTTCGACGTGCGCTTCAACCGCGAGGTGCTCGGCGACGAGGCGACGTACTTCAACGACGAGCAGTCGGTGGTGGCCGCGGTCGAGAAAGCCGAAGCCGACCCCGACCACATGGGCTCCGTCGGCGCGAGCCTGCAGGAACGGATCGCGGAGCACTACGACTGGGATCGCGTGGCCGACCAGTACGAAGCGCTCGCCCACTCACTCGCACGAGGCGGCACCCGCCGCGGCGAAGTGAGCGGTCGACGAAACGGCGTGTGGTGAACACCACCGCGCCCCCGCGGGCCTCGTTCCAGCAGTCGATGGACGCGCTCACGCACGCGCAGAAGTCGTCCAAGGGCGCGCCGGCCTACTCGCGGCTCGTCAACCGACCGCTCGGCCGGGTGTTCGCCGCTGCGGCAAACGCTCGGGGACTCCGCCCCAATCAGGTGACCGCGGCGAGCGCCGCCTGTACGTTCTCCGCGCTCGTGCTGGTGGCCGCCACCCGCGCCACCGTGCTCACCTCATTGGTCACCGCTGCCCTGCTGGTGGTCGGGTACGCACTCGACGCCGCCGACGGTCAGCTCGCCCGCATCCAAGGCACCGGCAGCCCGTTGGGCGAATGGCTCGATCACACCGTCGACGCGGTGAAGGCCGTCGCCGTCCACCTCGCCGTCGCGATCAACTGGTACCGATTCGAGGATGCCTCGATCTCGTTGCTGCTGATCCCGATCGGGTTCCTCGCGGTCGACTCGGTGATGTTCTTCGTGATCATCCTGAACGACCACCTCCGCCGGCTGCACCCGCCACGCGACGGAGCGGCAACACGAGCCACGTCGTCGTCGTTGCTCTACTCGCTCGCAGTGATCCCGGGCGACTACGGCGTGCTGTGCATCGTGTTCGCGCTCGGCTGGTGGCATACGGGCTTCACCGTCGCGTACGCAGCGATGGGCGCCGGTTCAGCAGCGATGCTGATCGTCGGGCTGCCCCGCTGGTATCGGCAGATCAGCTCGCTGGGGCACTGACCAGCACGGGCGCCTCGAGGCACAATGCCTCGGCGATCAACGCCTGGATCTGCGTCGTGAACCGCTCGGGCGTGTGTCGGGCGTTGTAGGAGCGCCGTGCACGCTCGCCGGCCGCCGTGACCAATGCGGGGGTGAGCGACTCGAACACTGCGGCGAGCGACGCAGCGTCTTTCGGGGTGAACAGCCACCCGTCGATGCCGTGGGTGATCACGTCGACCACACCGCCCGCCCGACTCGCGATCGCTGGGCGACCCTGCGCGAACCCTTCGATCGGCACGAGGCCGAAACCCTCCGGCTCGTCCGACGGGAGCAGCACGACGTCCGCCTCGGCGATGTATGGCGCGATGTCGGCGACCTCACCGATCACGGTGACCGTCTCCGGACGCGCGACCTGCTCGACCAGTGCGGGCACATCGACGGCTCGGCCGCTCGGAGGCGCGCCGCCGAGAATCGTGAGATGACCCGGGCAGCCGGCGAGCGACCACGCGTCGAGCAACGTGCCGTAGCCCTTGCGCGGCGTCCACCGACTCGCCACCACGTAGCGCAGGCCACCCGGCCGACCCTCTGCGCACAGCGGCGGCGCGACCACGGTCGGCTCGGCGACGGTGTTGGGGATCACCACCGGGTGCGGATCACGCAACCCGCTCGCACGATCGACGGCCGACGAGATCGCGATGCGCGTGGTGGTCGCCTTCGCGAGCGCGCCGAGGATGGCGCGCTCCCTACCAGCCCACAGCTCTTGCATGTGCAGCACGACCGCGTCGACGCCAGCCGCACGCGCCACCGGCGCAGCCGGCAGACAGGCCGATGTGGTGAGGTAGACGAGGTCGGCGCCGTGGTGACACAGACCCGCCCGCAGCTGTTGAGCGCGGCGTGCGATCTCGACCAGGCCTCGTGGCGTGAGCAACGCCCGACGCAGCATCGGCAGCTCGAGGTGCCGCACCGTCACGCCGCGCGCCGCGAGGTGATGACTGAGCGGCGTCGGGCCGGGTGCGACGTCGTTCGGTAGCCACACCTCGAGTTCGACGCCGTCCATCGACTGCAACGCCTCGGCCACCTGCAGCGTGACGCGGTCGGCGCCGTACATCTCATCGGATGAATGGATCACCACGACCCGCTTCGCGCGGGCCTCGCTCAAGCGGTCGTCCACAGCTGCAGATCGTCGACGAGGATCGTGACCGGCGCGACCGTCGATCGAGCGGACAGATAGCCGATGAGGCCGATGCTGCCCGGCACCTGGAACGCGGCGGTCGAGTCGGTGGCGGTGAGCCGCCAGGCAGTCGGCTCGGTCGCCCCCTTCCACACCTTGATCCGCACCGTCGTCGGAGCCGTGCCGGTCACCTGCAGGCGGACGTTCAACCGCTCACCGTCGCCGAGTGTGAGCGACGGAACCACCACATCGGCCAGTGCCGTCTCGCTGTTGTTGATCGCTCGATTGAGGACCAACTGCACCGTGCCGTCCGGCTGGTTCCGGATGAGGGCGCGGTACTCGTTGACGCCCACACGCCGACCGGTGACCGTGAAGAACGTGCTGCCGCCCGCGGCTGCCTTGTCGAACGCCACCCCAAGACTGATGTCGGCATCGGTGGTGGTGACACCGTCGAGCCACACCGACGCACCTTGGCCGGGTGTCGACAGTGTCATCCGGCCAACGCCTCCGGCGACGTTGAACGCATCCGCCGGGCCGAGCTCACGCCATGGACCGCCGACGTCGGCGCGACCGAACGAGCTGACCAGCGTCCGCTCGAACGCGTCGGCGATGAGTTGGGTCGGTGTCGGCGGCGGTGGCGGCGGATCGGTGACCGTCACCGACTTCGTGATGAAATCGGTCGCACCCTTGTCGTCGGTCACCGTCAGCTTCACCGCGTAGGTGCCGGCCGTGGCATAGGTCTTGGTGGTGGTGGCGCCGGTGCCGGTGGTGCCGTCACCGAAGTCCCACGCCCAACCCGCGACGGTGCCGTCGGAGTCGGTCGAGCTCGAACCGTCGAGGGCAACCGTGCGGTCGGTGACTGTGGCGGTGAACGCCGCAGTCGGCGCCTGGTTGACCGGCGGAGCGATCACGGTGACCGAGCGCGTGGTCGAGTTGCTTGCACCCTTGTCGTCGGTGACGGTGAGCTTCACCGTGTACGTGCCGGCCGCGGCGTAGGTGTAGGTGCCGGTGGCGCCGGTACCGACGCTGCCGTCGCCGAAGTCCCAGGCGTAGGTGAGCGGGCCGTTCTCGGGATCACTCGACGCCGAGGCGTTGTACGACATCGAGAGGAAACTCGCCGTGGAGGTGAACGAGGCAGTCGGCGCACCGTTCGGGAACTGGCCGGTGCTGCCCACCACGTACATCCGCGCGATCGCGGCGGCGGGGACTGCGTAGGGGAACACCGCTGCCTCGTCGATCTGACCAGTGAAGTTGGTGGTGGTCGGTGCCGGAGTGAACCCTTGGATCGTGTCGCCACCGATGCGCCAGAAGCCGCTGTAGTTGCCGGCCCCAGCGATGTTGGGGAGCGTGCCGACGAGCGCACCGTCGACGTAGAGCTTCATCTCACCAGCGCCGAGGGTGCCCGTGATCTGGTGCCACTTGCCGTCGTTGAGTGCTGCCGCGCTGACCAGTGCCGGGTAGTCGGTGAGCGCACAACCCGGCGAACAGACCGACGCTCGACGTCGGATCCCGAAGGTGACCTTGCCGTCGGGCCGCATGTAGAGCAACCGATCGGCCCCCGACGTGGCGCCCGTCTTCGCCGGCGAGAAGCCGAGGATGTGACCGCCCGTGACGGAGGTCGTGCGCACCCACGCGGTCACCGACACGCTGTCGATGGGATCGCGGAGCACCTGTGTGTACGCCCCGGTGCCGTCGGCTGCGACGAAGTTCGTCGAGCCGTCCACATCACCGGTGACCGCTCCAGCGGCGTTGACGGTCGTCTTGGTGAGCACCAGGTTGTCGGTGCCGGCCTGGTCGATGCCGCCATTGGTGCCGAGACGCCAGTAAGCAAGCGGCTTCGCCTCCAGCACGGCCTGCGCGTAGGGCTGCGCTCCGTCGGCTCGAACGGTGACGGTGATCGTGCTCGAGGGCACCTCGAACCCGGAGGTGTCGGTGGCGGTGACCCGATAGCTCTGCGTCGACCCGGGCGCGAGGCCGGTGTCGGTGAAGCCCATCATCGGCAGGCGCCACCACGCAGCCGTCTCGGTCGTGTCGTAGACCACGGTGCTGCCGCGATACACGCGATAGCGCAGGGTCTCGTTATCGCGATCCCAGTTGGCCGGCCACGACAGCCGGACGGTGCCGGTGACGGGCGACGTGCCGCGCAGCACCCACCCGGTCCCCCACAGCTTGGGTTGCTCCTTGTTCGGTGCGATCGACGTGACCGCGAAACGCACGAGGCCCTGTTGCGGCTTGAAGTTGACGTTGCGGAACTCGCCGCCCATCACCACGTACTGGCTGTTGCCTGTGACGTGCCATGGCCCTTGGTACTGGCGTGTGAACGTGCCCACGTCGAACGACGGCTGCCACACGAGCGGGTTCGGCGCCGGGTTGCCGGAGAAGTTGGCGTAGCCGACGGTCTCGAGCGTCACCTTGCCGGTGGCAACCGCGCTCCACGCATTCGCGTGGTAGTACTTCCAGCTGCTGGTCTGAGGGAAGCTGCCAACGTTGCCGCAGTAGTGGGCATGGCTGACGGAATAGGCGGCTTTGGTGTCGGACCACACCGAGTAGTGGTCGCCGTGGCAATCGGAGAGCCAGATCGTCTCACCGTCGCTCCACCGCGCGTTGAACGTTCCCTCGAAGTTGCCGCCGCCGCCGTACACCCAGCCCGTGCCATACACGCTGACACCGTCGGAGTAGAGCGAGTTGATGCCAGCTGCGGTGCCGCCGTTGCGCACGGTGGCGTTGATCTTCCACGGCATGGACGCTCCGGTGATCGCATCGACAGCGCCGAGCCCGTAGCCGGGGTTGTTGCCACCGTTGAGTGCCGTGAACCGACCGCCCACCACCACCTTCTTGCCGTCGGGGGACACGACGAGCGCGTCGACCTGACCGCCGGTGGCCTGCGGTGCCCAATCGAGCAACGCGCCCGTTGTCGCATCGAAGGCGGCGAGGCCACGACGTGGGGTCGTGCCGACCGAACCGAAGTCACCGCCGACATAGAGCCGGTTCTCGAACTGCACGATCGACATCACCGGCCCGTTGAACGCGACGGTGAACGGCAGCAGTGCGCCAGTAGCCGTGTCGAACGCCGCGATGCGCGACCGCGGCGATCCGTCGACCGTGGTGAAGTCACCACCGATGTAGACCCGGGTGCCGTCGGGTGAGGCAGCCACCCCGCGCACCTGCGCGTCGAGGACTGGCTTGAACGTCGGCGTCATCACACCCGTGGTGAGGTCGTAGGAGATCAGGTTCGTCACCGGCGTCTCGCTCGTGCCGGCGGCAGCGCCAGCCGGGCGCGCCGATGTGAAGCGACCACCGGCGAACACGGTGTTGCCGACGATGACCTGCGACCAGACCACACCGTTGATCTGAACGGTGGGCAACGCGTCGGCAGTCACCGTCGGTGGTGTGGCCGGGTTCGTCGGGTCGACCGGTGCAAGGTCGGCGCGGCTCGTCGAAGGATCGACCGAGACAGCAACGAGTGCGAGGGCGGCGAGCGCGCCTGCCATGAGAATCCGCCGCTGGTTCACCGTCATCCGTCCGCCTCCGAGTGATCGTCGGTTCAGTGAGATGCAGTGTGCCAGTGCGCTCGGATGCGGATCTTCTGGGATCGGTCAAGATCGCTGCGTTGGGCGGGGGCCGTTCGGCCCATCGATGGCCCGGGGTCACTCAGAGGGAGCCGGTGAACACGACCGGCGCGCCTCCTGGCACGACGGTGACCGTGATCGTGACGAGCGTCGCGTCCGCCGGCACCGAGGCAACGTAGGTGGCCTCCGCCGTGTCGCCCGGGGCAGCGATCGATGCGAACGGCGTCGACGACGCCGCTGCCGGCGCAGCGGGAGTCTGCTCGGCCCCCGTCGCGATCGTCACCTTCGCCCCGGTCAGATCGACCGTCGCCTTCGTCGCGTTCACGACTCGGACCACCACCGCGACGCCGGGACCGCCGACCTCGCCCGGACCCTGCGCCTCCACCTGCACCGTCGCCACCGACACGATCGACACCGTCAACCCCTCGGCGCTCGTGGCCGGTTGGTCGATCGCCACCGACGACGGTGGGGTGAGCGTGTCGACCGGCACCGTCGACCCTTCGCCCGGTTGGAACTCGACCGTGCCGACGGACGCGACCTCGGTGCTCCCGGTTGACGTTGTGCCTGGGGAACTGTCGTCGCTGGAGCACGAGGCGAGCGTCAGCACTACTGCTGCGACGGCACCGACAACACATCGATTGCGCTTCATCGGCCTCATCATCGCTCGCTCATCGCATCGATCGGCGTCGGTGCCGCTCCGAGCGTGACGTCGCGGCCTCGCACCAACTGGATGCGCAGGGCCACCCCGGTGAGCATCACGGGAACCGCGAGCACCATCGGCATCCACACCACCGACCATCCGAGCGAGAGGATCACCCACACGCCGACGCAGCACGCGATCGCCTCGACCACTCGCATCAGGAACGTGAGTGACTGCCGCGCGCGCACCGCAGCCAGCATCCCGTAGGGGGTCGTGATCGCGATGCCGACCGAATAGGTGGCCCACCCGACGATCGCCACGGTGTCGATCGTGAAGTTGCCACCGTCGATGACACTGCCGAGCCACGGCTCCAGCACGAGACACGTGCCGACCAGCGCGACCGTGAACACGACGAGCGACGCGGCACCGATGTCGGCAAGCCGCAACAGCGAACGCACCGACGCCTGCCGCTCGCGGGCGAACACCGAGAACAGGTAGCTGCTCGCGCCGCTCGAGGCCAGCACAGCCGGGGCGACGAACACGCGGGCCGCCTCCACCTCGCCATACGCCGCCACGCCGACGAATGCCACCGCGATCATCCGCACCACCACGAGCATGATCGGTCGCATCGACTGCTGCAGTGCCCGCCACCGGCCGTACGACCACACCGTCCGCCACGAGCCCGCATCAGCTCGAGCCCACCACCGCTCGTCGGCGGGGAGCAGCAGGATCGCTGCGACCGAAGCGGCGACCTGCCCAATGACCAACGCCCACAGAAAGGTGGTCACGTTCACCGACGTGCCACTTGCGTGGGCCAACGCGATGAACCCGATTGAGCCGGCCAGGCTCACCAGGTCGACCGCGACGATCGACCAGAACCGCATGCATGCCATCAGCATCCGCCGTGGCATGTCCTCGAACACGAACACCAACGTGGCCAAACCGAACACCACGGCGCTGCCCGTGGACACGTTGCTCCACAGCAACACTGCGACGGCACTGCCCACACCGACCGCACCGCACAGCACCCCGAAGCACCGCTGCAGACCCGCACGGACTCGCGGGTCCCACCGGTCGAGCACGGTCAGCGAGTCACCCACGAAGCCCGACACGATGGCCGTCGCAACCACGATGATGCCGTAGAGCACGGCGAACGTCGCGAGGCCGGACGACCCGAGCAGGCGCGCAGCGAGGATCTGCAGCAGCACGCTGCCGAGCGCCTGCGAGAACTGGGCGGTGGCGGCACCGACCACACGGGTTCGTTCCGGCGACCAGGCGAGCGTCATGCAGCCACCACCTCGCGCTCGACGATGTCCATCTGGTCTTCGCACTGCACGAGCCACACTCCGGACAGGAACAGCAGCACCGCCGACAGGCTCACGCCAGCGCCGAGCATCTCGGCCGTGAAGGCGTTGATCAGCTGACAGATCATCAGCCCGAGGATCGTGATCGTGTCGAAGGTGAGCGGCGATGCTTCGGCGAACCGACGCGCCCGGCGACGCAGTTTGATGACACCGGCCACGATCAGGCCGATGATGCCGAGCCACCAGAACATCCCGATCAGGCCGGCATCGACCATCACGTTGAGGTAAGCGTTGTGCGCGCCACCGAGACCGGTATCGACCAGGAACACACTGCGCGAGGCGGTGAACCCCATGCCGTGCAACGGGCGATGGATGGCGATGTCCCCACCGATCGACCACACCATCGTCCGGTTGTTGAAGCTCGTGAGGTTCTCCGCGTCGGCGCCGCGAAGGGCGTAGTCGAGCAACGGCTTGAAGACGGTGAGCCCGACACCGACGACGACGACCGCGCCGACCACGATGAGATCGCGCTTGCCCCGGGTTCGCGCCCACAGGAACGACATCACAAGCATCGCCAGCACGGCCCCGCCGAGCGACCCGCGCGTCCGGTTGAAGAGGAGGCCGGTCATCGTCACGACCAGCAGCGCGCCGTACACCCACCGACGCCAGGGCAGGCGCGCTGCGGGATGCGTGAGCCACATGCCGAACAGCACCACGGTGCTCGCCGCCATCATCGCGCCGGTCGTGACGCTGTGTGTGTAGAGCCATGTGAACCGGCCCGCCTGCGAGGGGAGGACCGGCGCGACGTACAGCACACCGATGCCGATCGACACGACGGTGACCACCACGAGGCCATGGAGGAATCGACGCATCATCGCCAGATCTCCGTCGAGATCGAACTGGATCACCGCGAGCAACATCACCACCAGTTCGAAGCCGCGCACCATGGCGAGCATCGGGTCGGGCGCATAGAGCGAACTGATCGCCGTGGTGAGGCAGTACCCGGCGATCCAGATCATCACGACATGGCGGCGCATCCGCGGTCGCCACCGCCACAGCAAGATCGCTGCCACGGCTGCGAACGCCGCGAGTTCGATCAGGATGAACAGGTCGAGGGAGCCGTTGAGCGTGTCTTCCGGCGGTCGGCGGCGCAGCTTGTACTCGGCGGCGACCACCAGCACCAGCGGCAACCAGCACGCGATCGGCGTGCGTTGCAGCCGCCGGTCGTGCCACGTGGTGACCAACTGATGACGACGCCGATCCGCTCGGCGCTCGATCTGCACGGTGCTCATGCGCGTGCGCTCACTCGCCGGCAGCGCCGACGATCACGCCGATGAGCGGAACACCCAACACTTCGATGCGACGCCGCAATGTGTCGAGCGTCTTCGACGGGGTGGACGGCGGCAGCACGATGACGATCCCGTCGGCGATACTCGCGAGCGCAGCCCCCTCGGCCCGATCCATGATCGGTGGCGCGTCGACCAGCACCACGTCGAACTGTTGCCGCAACCGTACGAACGCCTTGGCGGCGGTGGGCGAACGCAGCAAGCTCGATGCGTGCTCCACCGCGCGGCCGCACGGGAGGAACAGCATGCGCGGCCCGTTCGGCAGTTGCACGTTCCGTAGCACCGCATCTTCCACCGCGAGGCCGGCGACGAGATCGGTGAACCCAACGCCGGCTGTGCCTGCGCCGAGTGCCTTCGATAGGCCACCCTGCCGCACCGCGCCGTCGACCAGCAGCATGTGGCGACCCTCACGCGTCCACGCCTCACCGATCCCTCTTGTCAGATCGATGGTCGCCACCCCGGCGTCCCACGTGGTCAACACGACGAGCCCGCTCTGCCCTCGGCTGGCCAGGTTGGTGGCGATCAACTCCACCGACGCCCCAGCGCCCGCATCGTCACCGGTGAACGTGCCGAGCAGCGGCGCGCCGAGACGTGCGGCCGCCTCCTCCGGATCGGTGACCATCGGTCGACGAACGGCCGCGACCCACGCAAGTGCGCCGCCGATCAGCACACCGAACACGAGGCCGGCGATGCCGTACTGCAGCATCGCCAGCACCCGTGACGACTGCATCACATCCGCCGAGTCGATGAACTCCACACCGTCGCCGAACAGGTCGGCACGCAGCTTCGTCTGCGCGATCTGGATGTCGATCGACTCGACCGCGCTCGACGTGGGCGACTGCTCGTTCGCGATGAGCTGATCGACGAGCTGCGCTCGGGTGGCCTGGAGATTCTCGACCGCGGCGGTGGATCGCCGATCCGTATCGGCCTTGGTGAGATCGCGATAGGCCTGCGCCACTGCGGCGCACAGCGCTTGCGCCCCGGCTACGTCGTCGTCGGTGCAGGCGATCCGGATGCTGGTGCCCTTCCCGAAGGTGGCGGTGACCACCCTGCGCAACTCACTCGTGGTGGGCGTGCCCACGACGTTCGCCGACACGACGCCGAGCACCGCCTGGCTCACGGCGAAGTCGGCGCGCTGGCGTGCATAGGCCTCCAGTTCGGCCACCGGCGTCCCTGCATCGCGGAAGACTGCCGAGCCGCGCGGATCGGTGAGGTAGACCGCAGTCGTGGCGGTGACGTCCGACGAACGCAGCGCGAACCCCACGGCCAGCGCGGCGAGCACGACGGCAAAGGGCAGTGTGCGGCGCCGATAGCGCCAGAACGCCTCGACCGGACCAACGGTCGTTGTGGGCAGGGGCGCAGGCATCGAACTAGGTATCGGCACCGATCCGAGGGCCCTGTAGGGATTTGTCTAGAAACCGTCAGGTCTGCGTGGTGAGCGCTCAGCTCAGCGGGATGCTCGCGAGCAGGCTCGGGGTGAGCCGGATCGACGACGCCGACAAGCCGCTGCCCGCAGCGTGGAGTCGGGTCCACGCGCTCGCCGCTGGTGACGCGAGCACGGCGTGAATGCGCTCGAGGTCATCACCCACACACGTGAGCACCGGCACGCTCGGGAGCCACTCGCCGCGCTCGTCGATGACCGCCTCGATCGTCTTCGTCTGGTTCGCCACGAGCACCTTCGGCACGAGCCGCCGCGCGGCCCATCGCTGCATCGTGGGTGCGAGCGCGGACACGTCGACGCGGGGCGACTCGAAGCGCTGCTTGGCGAACCGCACCGGTCGCTCACCCCACAGACAGGCACCCGGCTCGATGAGACCACTCGTGATGAGCGGCGGCCCGACCGCGTCGTCGCCCACCGCTCCGACGAGGCCGTAGTACTGGTCGCGGAAGTCGATGTGCACGGACGCGATGTCGCCGAGACACGGACCCTTCGACGTCGGTGCGTCCGCCGGCTCGTCGAGCAACACGACGCCCCACGACCGGCCCAACTCGACGGGTGCACGCGGTTCGACGCGCTGCTCGGTGGTGCGCGCGACAAGGCCCTGCTTCGCGCCCACTTCGAACACGAGCGCGCACGCATGCACGTGCGCGTCGAAGAACCGACGCGTCGACCACCAGGCGTGCACCATCGCCGCCCGCTCTCGAACCGCGTCGCGGATCGGGCCCGCATCGCGCGTCGTGAGGATCGGCTGCGGCAGGACGAGGCCGACACGACCGCCCGGCCGCACCAGCGACACCGACATCGCGAGGAACTCGGCCGCGACGTCGGCATACGGTCCCCCACCGAACCTCGATCGGCCACCGCGGGATGTTGCCGACGCCATCTGACCGAGAAACGGCGGGTTGCCGACGATGACATCGGGTGCGATTCCTGCCCAGTCGAAGGACAACGCGTCGGCGTGGAAGATCTCCGCGTCGGGCACCGCGACGCGGGCGGCGGCAATGGCACCGTCGTCGATGTCGACACCGACGAGCCGAACGGAGTCGCCGAGCGCACGCCTCACCGCCACCAGGAAACGACCGTCACCACAGGCCGGATCGAGCACGGTCAGCGGCATGGCCGTATCGAACCCGTCGAACGTGAGCGCCACGATGTGATCGACCAACCACTCCGGCGTGTACCACGCACCCAACCGCTTGCGACGCGACACCGCGTCGAGGGGTTGTGGGCTTGCCATCGACCCAGCGTAGGGTTCCGGCTCGTGACGGAGCCCGCCGATCGCTATCTGAGGTTCGACCGTCCCGAGTGGGCCGAGCTTCGTGCCGCCACACCGCTCACGCTGCGCGAGCACGACCTGCAGAGCCTCCGCGGCATCAACGATCGGATCGACCTCGATGAGGTGGCCGCCGTCTACCTGCCGCTCACCCGACTGCTCAACCTCTACGTGGCGGCCACGCAGAACCTGCACAAGGCATCGGCAGCGTTCCTCGGCACCCTCGCACCGAAGGTGCCATATGTGATCGGTGTGGCCGGCAGCGTCGCGGTTGGCAAGAGCACGTTCGCCCGCATCCTGCAGGCGCTGCTCGCCCGCTGGCCCGACCACCCGAAGGTCGACCTGGTCACCACCGACGGGTTCCTCTACCCCAACGCGGTGCTCGCCGACCGCGGGATCATGAACCGCAAGGGCTTCCCGGAGAGCTACGACACCCGCCGCCTCATCGAGTTCCTCCGTGCCGTGAAGAGCGGTGAGGACGATGTGCGAGCGCCGGTCTACAGCCATGTGGTCTACGACGTCATGCCCGACGACGAGGTCGACGTGCACCAGCCCGACATCCTCATCATCGAGGGGCTCAACGTGCTGCAGTCGGGAACGGCCGAGGAGTTCGTGAGCGACTACTTCGACTTCAGCATCTACATCGATGCCGACGAGGCGCACATCGAACAGTGGTACGTGGAGCGGTTCCTGAAGTTGTGCGAGACCGTCTTCCAAGACCCCGACAGCTTCTTCCAGCACTACGCACACCTCACGCACGACGAAGCGATCGCAACCGCGCGTGGGATCTGGCGCGAGATCAACGGCAAGAACCTGCGCGAGAACATCGAACCGACACGAGCACGCGCCGGACTGGTGCTGCGCAAAGGTGCCGACCACCGCGTCACCGACGTGGCGTTGCGCCGACTCTGAGCTTGTCTCCGCTGCGGGTCAGCAGCCGAGCAGCGGCGGCAGATCCGCCAATGACGCAAGCTCGGTGAAGCGAGCGTCGTGCTCCACATGCTCGAGCTCCCACAGCAGGTGGTACGGCACGTGCACCGCGTTACCGCCGATGGCCATCACCGGCAGCACGTCGCTGCGCACGCTGTTGCCGACCATGAGGAACCTCGACGGCGCCACGCCGAACCGTCGCAGCAGGCCGGCGTAGGTGTCGGGGTTCTTCTCCAGCACGATCTCGCGATGGTCGAAGTGGTGGTCGAGACCGCTCGTGGTGATCTTGTGGGTCTGGTGGACGAGGTCACCCTTGGTGATCAACACCAACCGGTACTTCGCCCCCACCTTTGCCAACACCTCCGGCACGTGCGGCAGCAACTTCACCGGCTCTTCCAGCTGGCCGCGAGCCATCGTGATCAACTCGGCGATGATGCTCGTCGGCACGGTGCCACCGGAGATGGTGATGGCTGCCTCCACCATCGAGATCGCGAACGACTTCACGCCGTAGCCGAGCGGGTGCAGGTTCTTGCGTTCGGTGGCGGTGAGCGCAGCGGCGACATCAACGCCTTCCGGGGCGAATGGCGCGATCAGCTCGACGAAGCGCAACTCGTTCGCGCGGAAGCCGTCCTCGCTCTGCCACAGGGTGTCGTCGGCGTCGAAGCCGATCACGTCGTACTCGGTGTTCATCGGTGTGAGCTCAGGTCGTCCGGTGCAGTGCGTTGAGGTAGTTGTAGACGGTGATGCGGCTGACACCCATGGCGTCGGCGACGTCTTCGACCGCACGCCGCAGGGTGAACGCGCCACGCTCGTCAAGAATGCGGATTGCCCGCTGCTTGTCCTCGCGGCTGAGCAGTGGGAGCCGCCCGCCCACCTCGCGCTCGACGCTCTCGATGAGCCGGTCGAGTGCACCGTGCAGCGGCGCCATCCGCACCGCGGCGAGATCGGCACCGTCGAACGTGAGCGGCAGATCGCCCGGTTCGCGCTCGTCGATCGACACGAGCTGCGCACCGAGCGCCTCGACGATCGGCTTCACGGCGAGCACCACCGGGTGGCGCGGGACCGGCTTGCTCATGCAGTGACCTCGCCCGCGTCCGCCGCCCGTTCGGCAGCGAACGTGACGTGCGACGCGCCGTTGGCGAACGCTGCGGTGAGTACGGCGCCAGCCACCGAGGCCGCCAGCGCTGCCGGCACCTGGCACGAACTGCCGAACGGACCGAACTCGACCTGAGCGCCGAGCGCTTCCGCCGCGGCCACCGCTTCGAGCACATGCGGCCCGGGCTGACCTTCGACGAACGGCTCGATCGTGAACTCGAGGATCAACTGGTCCGGCGACGACACCCGGCCATGGTATCCACCACCACGCGGCGGGGTCTGGTGCCGGCGCGGCGGTCAGCCCGCTGACGCATCACCCAACAGGTGACGGTTCTTGCTGACTGCCCCAGGGAGGATCACGAAGTGCACCTGTCCATCGTCGTCGACAGCGACAACTCGAACCACGGCCTGTGCGTGTTCGTTGCCGGCGAGCACCATGCTGCCGGGCACGACCAGGTGGGGGTCGCTGGCATTGCCGATCAGCGACCAGCCGTAGCCATCGTCATCTTGCGCGTTGAGGTCGGCCCGCAGGTCGATCTTGAGTTCCACGCGACATCCTTCCTCATCGTTTCCGGGTCTCGTCACGGTGAAGAGTAGGTCACCGGTGGCCCATCACTCGTTGGAGTTCGGCGGACCGGGTGATGCAATCGCGGCCGGCTGCGTCGAAGGCCTGACCGAGGCGGGACAGCGCCGTGCGGAACGTCGTGTTCCAGTCGCTCTCGAACTGTTCACGCGCCGGGCCGACCCAGGTGGTGCCGCCCAGCGCGCTGGTGACTGCCACCGTGATCGCATCGACGTTGTCGATCTGGCGTTGCAAGCTCCGGCCCAGCGCCGCGAGCTGCTCAGGATTCGCTCCGTACATCGTCATGTCTGTCCTCCCTCGTGGTGTGCCCACGTGAGAGGCGGGCGATCAGATCAACCGGAAGGTGTCGGCGAACAGCGCGACCGAATCGGGCAGGAACGGACGACGGGCGATGGCATCGCGCAACTCCTCGATCGTCATCCAGGTGGTCTCCACCACCTCGCCATCGTTGAACGAGAACGGGCCTGCGTGCGTCACGCGGTAGCAGCGGCCGACGAGATGCACCTGATCGTCGTCGTACCGGCCGCCGCCCACGGGTTCGGGCACGACGCCGGTGACACCGATCTCTTCGGCGAGCTCGCGCCTGGCCGCGTCGTCGTACGTCTCGCCTGCTGCCACCACGCCACCGACGGCCATGTCCCACCATCCGGGCCACAGGTCCTTCGTGTCGCTGCGACGGTGCACGAGGATCCGGCCGTCGGGATGAGTGACAGCGATGAACACCGCGCGATGACGGAGGCGTGTCTTGCGCATCTCGCGACGGGTGACCGTCGCGATGATCACATCGGATTCATCGACGACATCGACGAGCTCATCGCCGGGATCGATCTGCCCACTACCCGTACTCACGAGCCTTGGTTAGCATCCGCCCATGACGACCGAGACATTGCGCGATGAGGCCCGAGACCTGTTCGACGAGCTGAGCGTGCTGCGGCGCAAGCTCCACCAGTGGCCCGAGGTGGGCAACAGCCTGCCGATCACGCGCGAGACCGTGCTCGAATCGATCGAGGGTCTGCCACTCGACCTCACCCTGCACGAGACCACCAGCGGCGTGGCGGCCCTGCTCACCGGCGGCAAGCCCGGTCCGACGATTCTCCTGCGCGGCGACATGGATGCGCTGCCGATGCCGGAAGATACGGGGCTCGAATTCGCGTCGAAGGTCGACAACGTGATGCACGCGTGCGGCCACGACACGCACACGGCGATGCTCGTCGGTGCGGCGAAGCTCCTGGCTGCGCGGGCTGCCGACCTGCCCGGCCGGGTGCTGTTCATGTTCCAGCCCGGCGAGGAGGGCTATCACGGCGCTCGGTTCATGCTCGACGAGGGGCTGCTCGACGTCGCACCCCACGCGGTCGATGGGAGCCCGTCACCGGTGACCGGCGCGTTCGCGATGCACATCACGTCGTCGAGCCCCGTCGGCTTCGTCGCCACCCGACCCGGGCCGTGCATGGCGTCGAGCGACACGATGTCGATCCGGGTCACCGGTCGCGGCGGCCATGGCAGCGAGCCACACCGTGCGCTCGACCCGATCCCGATCGCATGCGAGATCGTGCAGGCGCTGCAGACGATGGTGACCCGACGGATCGACGTGTTCGACCCGACGATCGTGACGGTCACCAAGATCGTCGCCGGCACCACCACGAACGTCATCCCCGAGACCGCGGAGATCGTCGGCACGATCCGCGCGATCAGTGAGCGCACTCGCGCCCGTGTCCACGATGGCATTCGCCGCGTGGCCGAAGGTGTGGCCGCGGCGCACGAGGCCGACGTGAGCATCGAGATCGACCTCGGCTACCCCGTCACCGTGAACGGCCAGGACTTCACCGACTTCAGCATGGGCGTGGCCAGCGACGTGATCGGTGCGAACCACGTGGTCAGGCTGCCCAACCCGGTGATGGGCGCCGAGGACTTCAGCTACGTGATCGAGGAGGTGCCGGGCACGATGATGTTCATCGGTGCGACGCCGCACGACCACGACCTCGCCAAGGCAGCACCCAACCACTCCAACCGGGTCTACTTCGACGAGAGCGCCATGATCGACGGCACCGCGATCTACGCCGCGGTTGCGCTGCGCCACCTGGGTCTCGACTGATGGGCGATCTGGCTACCCCCGTGAGTGTCACGATCGACGACGACGGCGTCGATTTCGTCCAACTCGACGATGGCAAGGCGAACGCCGTCTCGCACACGCTGATCGACGCGCTCCACGGGGCCCTCGATCAGGCCACCGCCGATGCGCGCTCCGTGCTCATCGTCGGGCGCGACGGTCGACTCAGCGCAGGGTTCGACCTGTCGGTGATGACTGCCGGCGCCGACGCCACCCGCGGTCTCGTGAAGGCGGGCGGCGAACTGTTGCTGCGCCTCTACGGTCACCCGCAACCGACCGTGATTGCCGTGACCGGCCACGCACTCGCCGCTGGCGCACTGCTCGTGCTCGCGTGCGACACGCGGTACGCAGCCGACGTGCCCGCCAAGATCGGCCTCAACGAGACCGCGATCGGAATGGGCCTGCCCGCCTACGGCGTGGAGCTCGCGCGCGAACGACTGTCGAAGCGCGCGTTCACGGCCTCCGTGCTGCAGGCCACGATCTACGACCCGGCGGGCGCGGCCGAGGTCGGCTACGTGGACGCCGTCGTGCCCGCAGCCGAGCTCGTCGAGACGGCTCGAGCGGAGGCCGCTCGCCTCGGCCAGTTCCGCAGCGGCGCGTACGCCCTCACCAAGGCCCAATCGCGCGGCGCGCTGATCGAACGACTCCTCGGCGGCCTCGACGCCGACATGGCCCAGATGGTGCCCCCGACGATGTGACGCCGGTGCGGGAAACGCTGGACGCAGATGCGGGAAACGCTGGACTGCTTCAGCTGGCGGGGAGGCGGGTTCCGGGCTGCAATCGCAGGGTTGCGAGCTGGAAGGGGCGCAGGGGCACCGCGAGGAACGTGTCGGTCACGTCGATCGCGCTCAGCGGCTCTTCCAACGCATTGCACCACTGGGCGGATCGGATGCCGTCCGTCGTGTACAGCGCCACCTCGACTCGGTCGCCGCACGCTTCGTAGAGGCGGACGATCAGATCGCCGCTGCCATCATCGGCCCGCTTCACGGCCGACACCGTCACGCCCGGATGGTCGACGGTGACCACAGGTGTCGACAGCGCATCGCCAGCCGAGCCGTCCACCACGCGCAGCGGGAGCTCGAGCGCTTCCGCCTCGCGCAACACGTCGTGGAGACCGGGCCCGTGCGGGCGCACGCTGATCGTCACCCGATGACGCCCCTGGTCGGCGTCGGGGTCGGGATAGCGGGCGGCGCGCAACAGCGACACGCGCACACCACCGTCGAACAGCGAGTGACCGAACCGGCCGTCGTTGAGCACGGCGACACCGAAGTTCGGCTCGGCAACATCGACGTACCCGTGCGCGCACACCTCGAACTTCGCCGCGTCCCACGGGCTGCTCGGGTGCGTGGGGCGACGCACGTTGCCGAACTGGATGCCGCACACCGCCTCCGACGCACGGACATCGATCGGCACCATCAGCGAGAGGAGCTGCTCGCGCTCGTTCCAGTCGATGTCGAACTCGATGTCGAGCCGCGCACTGCCGGCGCGCAACACGTACGTCGTGGTCATCGTCGACGCACCAAACGCACGACTGACCTCGAGTCGTGCGAGGAGCGGACTGTCGTGCACGAGGCTGACGGAGGTGACGCCCCCGACGGGTTGGGACTGCTCGATGGTCCACGACTCGACGTCCCACGCGTCGTACTCCACGGGATGGTCGGGCGCGAGGTCGACGCTGATCGCCCGACCCGTTGGCAGCACCTCGCGGCCGCGGACGACGTCGATGATCGACACGATCGACCCGTCGAGATCCCATTGGACGGCGAGGTGATGGTTGGCCATCGACCGTTCGGTCACCACGACGCGATCGTCGATCGACTCGGCCGCGAGCGAGCCGAGACCGAGGCCGGGCGCCGACACCACGATCGGCGCGCCGTCGTGCACGATCACCTCGGTGCGCGCACGCGTCGCTGCGTTCGCCACCACCGCGACGCCACCACGCAGCTGATCGAGCGCCCCAGCGATGAGCACCTCAGCGCGCGCCGCCACCTGCGCGAACTCAGCCTCTGCGTCGGCGTGCACCCAGGCGATCGACGAGCCGGGAATGATGTCGTGGAACTGCTGCAGCAGGATCGCCTTCCACAGCGCGTCGATCTCGTCGGCCACCTCCGCCGGCACCGCGCCACCGATGGTCGCCCACCACAGCTCGGCCTCACGGAGCAGCCGCTCGCAGCGACGGTTGCCGAGCTTGGTCTCGATCTGGCTGGTGAGCGTGCCGCGGTGCATCTCGAAGTAGAGCTCGCCGCGCCACACCGGTACCGGTGCGCCGGCGGCAACCTCGACGTCGAGATGGTCGAAGAACTCATCGCTCGTGCCGATGGTGAGACGCGGTGCACCGTCGAGATCGGTCATGCGTCGAGCACGTTCGACCATCTCCCGCGTCGGCCCACCGCCGCCGTTGCCGTAGCCGAACGGCATCAGGGCCCAGTCGCTCCACCCGTGATCTTGGAAGTTGCGCTGGCTGAACACCATCTCCGGCCCGACCACCTCAGCGTTGTACGTGTCGACCGGCGGGAAGTGGGTGAGCACCCGCGTCCCGTCGATGCCCTCCCACCAGAACGTGTTGTGCGGGAACCGGTTCTGCTTGTTCCAGCTGAGCTTCTGCGTGATGAAGCGCTCGCACCCTGCAGCGGCGTAGATCTGCGGCATGCTCGCCGGGTAGCCGAACACGTCGGGGATCCACACCTCGCGGCAGCGGATGCCGAACCGGCTCTCGAAGTAGCGCTGGCCGTGGACAAACTGCCGGACGAGGCTCTCCCCGCTGGGCAGGTTCATGTCGGCCTCCACCCACATCCCGCCCACCGGCACGAACTGGCCGTTGGCCACCTTCTCGCGGATCCGCTCGAACAGCGCCGGGTAGCGATCCTCGATCCACTGGTACTGCACGGCTTGGCTGCACACGAACCGGTAGTCGGGGTACTCGTCCATCAGCCGCACCGCCGACGCGAACGTGCGCGCACACTTGCGGATCGTCTCGCGGACCGGCCACAACCAGGCCGAGTCGATGTGCGCATGACCGACACCGACCACGCGCATCGAGCTCGCGCGGGCCGGCAGGTCGAGCGCGGCGACGAGCAGCGCACGGGCGTCGGGTGCAGTCGACGACACGTGGTCGACATCGATGGCGTCAAAGGCCTGCTCGAGTTGGCGGAGGAGACGTGCGCGCCGCGGATCATCGAACCCGAGAGCCTGCATCACGCCGAACAGCACCTCCACGTCGAGACACAACCCGAACACCTCGCGATCGAGCACGGCCAGATCGGCGGTGCGCAGCGTGTACAGCGGCGCGTCGGGCGCGGTCTGCAACGAGCCCATCGGCGACGGGACGTAGCTGGCCCCGAGCGCGGGGTTCGCTGCTCCTTCGACGAGGAAGGAGAACGGTCCGGCGCCGAGGTCGAGCGGCACGGCCTGACGCCGCGGGTGCACGCCCTGCAACGGCGCACCGTCGAGCCACACGAGACCCTCGGCCTGGAACCCGGGATGACGAGCGCCGTAGCCAAGATCGATCACGGCCTCGACCGGCTGATCGACCCACGCCACCGGCAACGAGCCGGACATCCGGAACCACGTGGTCCCCCATGGCCGACCCCAGCGAGTCCCTACCGAGAACGGCTGATACTGCTGGGCTGCAGCCTCGTCGAACGAGACGGGCTCACCGGGAGCGGTCCACGCCTCCACCGCCAGCGGCATCCGCTCGCGATAGAGGTGCGGCAGCACGCGCTGCCACAGCTCTCGCTCGATCCGCTTCTCCACCAGGACCCGGTCGTCGTGCACGCACCCGACACTAGGTTCGCAACACGATGTGACATCACGTCGAGACGTAGCGACGTGATGTCACATCGTGTTGTGGGCAGCGGGGCGATCCGGCGTGCAGGCGGTCAGGGGCGGGGTGGGCGGACGGTGTCGCCGAAGACGAGCTCCATCACGGGGGTGAGGTCGGGGCCGCGGCGCAGCGAGTGGCCGCCGTCGACGCCGATGCACTGGCCGGTGATCCACGCGCTGTCGGGGCCGAGCAGGAAGCGCACGAGTGCGGCCACCTCGTCGTCGGCGCCGGTGCGGGCGAGCGGCATCTGCGCGAGGTAGTCGTCGACGATCGCGGGGACCGACGTGAGCCCAACGGACGCATCGGTCGGCACGAGCCCGGGGCGCACTGCGTTGGCCCGCACACCGGACGACCCGAGTTCGTCGGCCACTTGCTTCACGAGCATCTCGAGGCCCGCCTTGCTGACCGCGTACGCCGTCATGAAGCGGTGCGTGAGATGGCCGGCGATCGAACTGACCGCCACGATCGAACCGCCACCGTTGGCCACCAGATGCGGCACCGCGGCCTGCATGGTGAGAAACGCGCCGGTGAGGTTGGTGCCGATGATCGACGACCACTCCTGCTGCGAGGTCAGGTGGAACGGCCCGGCTGCTCCGAAGCCGGCGTTGGCGACGCACATCGTGAAGCGCCCGGCCTCACCCGCGAGATCGGCGGCGCGGTCGCACGCCTGCTCGTCGGTCACGTCGCCCGGCCACAGGTGCACCTGCGCATCGGGCGTCTCCTCCCGGATCGCCGCGGCCCCCGCCTCCAGCCGCTCGATCGACCGGCCGAGCAACACCACGGCGGCGCCGTCACGCGCCAGTGAGCGGGCGACGGCGAGACCGATCCCGCTCCCGCCACCGGTGATCAGCGCGCTCTGTCCGTGCAGGGTCATCGTCATCGTTGTCTCCGTGATGGTCGTGGTCACTTGATCGCCAGGGCGTTCGGCGGGCTCGCCACCCCCGCAGGGAGGTTGAGCGGCGCCGAGGTAAAGAAGCACTCGTACCGACCGTCGGCCGCGCAGTCATCGGCCAACGCCTCGAGCGTCCACATCTCCCCGAGCGGCAGACCGAGCATCGGCAGCAGCAACGTGTGGGTGAAGATCTCGTGGAGTCGCCGACGATCGGCGCGCGCAGCGGCCTCCTGCTCCGGCGTCGCACCCGAGCCGGGCGGCCACACCTCGACCGCAGGGTTATCGCAGCCGATCGCGGCGATGTGGAGGTTCCACAGCACCTCGGCGAGATGCTCGCCACTGCGCAGACCCGGCGACGCGAGATGCTCGGTCGACGCGAGCCGAGCCCGCACTTCCGCGGATTGTTGTTCGTACCAGCCGACCCAACCGGTACGCATGAGGAGCACATCGCCCTCCTGCACCTCGGTGCCCTGCGCGGCGAGGCACTCGGCGATCTCGTCGGGCTCGATCGGGTCGGGCCGGTCGTACTGCAACGGCCGGCCCACCGACTCCCGCCAGCGGCCAACATCGGCCAGCACCGCCCGCCCGACGATGCCGCGGCGCGCCCAGTGGTGGATGCCGTGCTGCTCGTCGGGCACCGCACCGTAGTGGCCGGTGCCGGGCTCGTCGGCCGAGGCAGCGTGGTTGCGGATGTGGCGGAAGCCATCCCACTGCGATGACGACTGCGTGTTCCATGCGTGCAACACGTCGTCGTGGCTGGTGCTCGTCGGGCCGCCGGTCACCTCATGGGTGTAGGGCTGGCGATCGAACAGCGGCGGTGACGGCAGCGCCATGTCCCAGTTCAACGCGAACACGGCGCCACGCTGCACCAGGCGGGCCGCGTCGACAATGCGATCGGGTGTGAGCAAGTTGAGGCACCCGAACACGTCGGTGCCCTCGTCGGCCCACACCCCCCAACTCGACGGCAAGCCACCACGACGAGGCAGGTCGTGGTACTTCGGCACGGTCCCCATGGCGGGCGACCGTATCGCGCGCCCTCAGCCGGTGGGCGCCCCGGCGTTCCCCCCGCAGGTGACGGAGACGATCTGCTGTCGGCGGATATCGAACGACGACACCGCCGCATCGCCGTAGCGCTGGATGAAGTCACGCAGCGACAACGTGTCATCGGAACAGTTGCGCTTCACCACGTCGGCTCGTCGAACGATCCAGTTGTTCGAGAGCCGTGCCCGGTTGCTCTTCAACACCTCTGACATCGCGGGCAGCGTGACGATGTCGCGATCGATCGGGACGAGCGAGAACCACAGCACCGAGTCGCCGAGCAAGTCAGCCGCGACCGCGCACTTCGCCAGTTGGTCGATCGCGGCGCACCGGTTCTCGCCGGGCGTGCCGGGCGGGATGATCATCGTGCGGAAGCCGTCGATCTCGATCCGCATCGTGCCGGTGGTGACGCCGTCGACGATCGCGAACCCCGGATCGGCCGACGCGTAGTAGACGAGGTCGATCAAGTCGATCTCGCGCTCGGGATCACCCGGCACCACGACGGGCGCGGTGACGGCTTCTGCGTCGTTGCCACGAAGCAAACCCGTGAGCACCACGAGGCCGACCGTCAGCCCGACGAGCGACAACAAAGCGAGCCAGAAGCCCCACGTGAAGAACTGTCGCATCGGTCGTCACGCTACGCGAGCGCACGTCGAGCGATGCGTCAGCCGGATGGTGATGCGCCCGCTGTCACGCGCTGGTGACTGCAGCAGCCGCTCGCTGGGCTGCCTCGCCGATGGCGTCGAGCACGTCGTCGGTGTGGCCGAGCCCCACGAACAGCGCCTCGTACGCGCCCGGCGCGAGCGCCACACCCTCACGCAACATGGCGTGGAAGAACGTCGCAAAGAGACGCTCGTCGGTGCGCTTGGCTTCGTCGAAGTTCGTCGCCGCAAAACCGCGCACGCCGAAGTGCATCCCCACCAAGGTTCCGATCAGCGGGAAGGACGCGGGCAGACCAGCTGCGTCGCACGCAGCTTGCAGCGTGGATGACAACCGTGCCGCCTTCGATCGCAGGCTCACGTACGCGTCGAGCGTGAGCTCACCGAGCGCTGCCCGACCGGCCGCAGTGGCGAGCGGGTTGCCGGCGAGCGTGCCGGCGTGGAAGACCGGGCCGAGCGGCGAGAGCGTCTCCATCACGTCGCGACGACCGCCCACTGCACCGATCGGCAGGCCACCGCCGATGACCTTGCCGAACGTGGTGAGATCGGGTCGAACCTGCAGGAGCTCTTGCGCGCCGCCACGCGACACGCGGAAGCCGGTGATCACCTCGTCGAACACGAGCAACGCACCGACCCGGTCGCATTCGGCGCGCAGACCCTCGAGGAACCCGGGCGCCGGGGCGACAACACCCATGTTCGCCGCGATGGGTTCGACGAACACGGCCGCCACCTGCTCGTCGAGTTGCGGCACCACGTTGTAGGGCACGACCATCGTGTTCGCGACCGCGGCGGCCGGCACACCCGCGGTGCCCGGCAGACCGAGTGTGGCGACACCGCTGCCACCCGCCGCGAGGAGCGCGTCGGTGGCACCGTGGAAGTTGCCGTGGAAGATGACGATGCGGTCGCGCCCGGTGAACCCGCGCGCCAGCCGCACCGCGGTCGACGTGGCCTCCGTGCCGCTGTTCATCAGCCGCACCCGCTCGCAACTCGGGACGCGATCTCGGATCGCCTCGGCGAGCAACATTTCACCGGGTGTCGGCGCGCCATACGACGTGCCGCCGAGCGCCGCCGCGTGCAAGGCAGCCGTCACCGACGGATGCGCGTGACCGAGGATGATCGCGCCATAGCTCTGCACGAGGTCGATGTAGCGGGTGCCCTCGACGTCCCACACGTAGGGGCCGTCGGCGCGGGCGACGAGGTAGGGCGTGCCGCCGACAGCGCGGAACGCGCGGATGCTGGAGTTGACCCCACCGGGGATCACCGCCGCCGACCGAGCAAAGAGTTCGGCGTTGCTGCCCGAGATCGATGCGTCGCTCATCGTGCTGCCTCGTGCTGCTCGGCGAACCAACGCGCAAGGTAGGTGAGGATCACGTCGGCACCCGCTCGCTTGATGGCAGTGAGGTGCTCGGTGGCGACCACGTCGTGATCGATCCAGCCGTTGGCCGCTGCGGCCTTGATCATCGAGTACTCCCCGCTCACGTGATAGGCGGCCACCGGCACATCGACCGCGGCTCGCACGGCGGCAATCACGTCGAGGTAGGCGAGCGCCGGCTTCACCATCACCATGTCGGCACCCTGTGCGAGATCAGCGCGCACCTCGACGAGGGCCTCGCGGGCGTTGCGCCAGTCCTGCTGGTAGCCCTTGCGGTCGCCACCGCCGACGATCTCGACGCCCACCGCATCGCGGAACGGTCCGTACAGGCCGCTCGCGTATTTCGCCGAGTAGGCGAGAATTGCTGTCGACTCGAACCCGGCACCATCGAGCGCCGCGCGGATCGCACCGACCTGCCCGTCCATCATCCCGCTCGGCGCCACCACATCGGCGCCAGCACGGGCCTGCGCCACGGCGATCCGACCGTAGATCTCGAGCGTCGCATCGTTGTCGACCGAACCGCGACCGTCGAGGACGCCGCAGTGGCCGTGGTCGGTGTACTCGTCGACGCACAGGTCGGCCATCACCACCATCCGATCGCCGACCGCAGCACGAATCTTGGCGAGCGCCACCTGCACGATGCCGTCGGGATCGAACGCGCCGCTGCCGACGGCGTCCTTCGTGGCGGGCACCCCGAACAGGATCAGCGCGCCGACACCGAGGTCGGCCAGGGCACGCGCCTCCTCCACCAACGACGCCACCGTGTGCTGCACCACGCCGGGCAGCGATGCGATCGGCTGTGGCACATCGATGCCCTCACGCACGAACAGCGGGGCGACGAGTTGGCGAGGGTGCAGCCGCGTCTCGGCGACGAGGTCGCGGAGCGCGGCGCTCGTACGGAGACGGCGCGGTCGCTGCACCGGGAACGAGGACGAGGACGAAGACGACAGAGCACCGGACACGACTGCGAGCGTACGCGCCGCGTGCCGTCGCCCCCTCGCCCGGGCCCTGCGCCAACCGCCACCCCTCGTGGCGGTAGCGTTCGACCCCGTGACCGTCCAGGCCTGGTTCGAGACGACCGCCGTCGACATCGAGCCCGGCTCGTCGATCGTGCTCAAGTTGACCGTCAGCAACCTCGACACCGCCACCGACAGCTTCTCGCTGGCGCCCGTCGGCATGGCGGCAGCGTGGGCAACCGTCCGCCCCGCGTACATCACGCTGTTCGGTGGCGCGCAGTCGACCCTCGAGGTCGAAGTGCATACGCCGCGTCTGTCGTCGACCACCGCCGGGCCGGTGTCGCTCGGCGTCCGCATCGTCCCGCACAAGGATCCCGACGACATCGCGCTGGCCGAGATCACGCTCCAGGTGGCCCCGACCTTCGATCGTCGACTCACGATCTTGCAGCCAGCGCTGCGCAGCCGTCGGCGCGCGGTCTACGAGATGCTCGTCGAGAACAAGGGCAACCTGCAGGCGCACTGCCAGCTCCACCTCATCGACCCCACCGGCCGGCTCGACGGACGCTTCGATCCGCCTGCCGCTGGCGTCGAGCCCGGCGGCACGACCGTCGTCCGGTTGCACACCGTCGCGCTGCACCGGCAGTGGGATCGACGCTCGCGAACGATTCCGTTCCGAGTGGAGGCCGATGAGCAAGGGGCCCCCAGCGCAACCGCCGAGGGCACGTTCGTCCAGGCGCCGATGGTGCCCGAGCGACTCGGCTCGCGCGTGCTCGCCGCGGCGCTCGCCATGGGCCTGATCGCGCTCGGGTGGTTCGCCGTGGTGCGGCCGGCGATCGACGATGCCGCCGACCGCGCCGTCGCGGAACGTACCGGCGAGGTCACGGCCACCACGGTGCCCGCACCGACCGGCTCGACCGTGCCCGACCAGGCGGTGTCCGGCGGCGGCGAAACGCCCACCGGTGACCTATTCAGCAAGGTGCTCGCCCCTGTCGGGCCCATCAATCAACCGACTGCCGACGAGATCGTGGTGCCCGACGGCAAGCGCCTGCTCGTCACCGACTACCTGATCCAGAACCCCTTCGGCGATGCCGGCGAGGTGAAGCTGAGCATCGGCACGATCGAGCTGCGATGGGATCTGTCGGTGCAGCTCGACGGCACCGACGTCGGCTTCCGCTTCAGCTCTCCTGTCGAGGTGAAGGCCGGCGAGAAGGTGACGTTTCAAGTGGTGTGTCGAGTCGTCGGGCTGAGCGGCGGCTCCGCGTGCGGGTCGACGGCGCTGATCAGCGGCACCCTCGTCGACGCCTGATCCGTTGGGGTTCGGTCAGTCGGTCGTGGACGACGACGAACGGCGTTGGATGCGCACGTCGTCGGTAGCGACCTGATCACTCGACTGGGCGACCAGACGGCGCAACCCTGCGCGCTCCGACCGCGAGGTCGGGAGCAAGCCGAGGAACGTCCCCGCGTCCGACACCGTGACGGTCGTTGTTTCGCCACGTCCATCGGCCCAGCCGATCGACAGCACCACGCCGGGCCGGAAGCCCGATCCACCGAAGGGAACCTCGTCGCCGGCACGCACCTTGTCGACCGGCACCGACAGCACCGCCTCGCGCGACGCCTCACCCGACAGCACGCTCGAGGTGTACTCGCCCTCCGCGGTCGTCACCACCAGGAGTGCCGTTCGGTAGCCGACATCGGTCGGTGCGAACTGCACACCGATCGCGCAGGTGCTGTTGACCGCGATCACCCGTCCCACGCACTGGTCGTCGACCACCACGAAGTCGCCAGGGTTCGCCCCCTCGATGGTGACCGCACCGATTCGCGCCGGTGTGAGCCCGATGTTCTTGAAGCTCGACGCCTGCACGACGGTCGTCGTCTCCACGGTCGCCGCCGGGAAGTCGATGCCGGAGATGTCGGGATAGAGCCGCGGCTCGCCGCCTGCCGCAGTGAGCAGCGTGTTGACCGACACCGCGTGCGGGATGGACTCGCTGACCGAGATCCAGCCCTGGTACCGACCGATCAGCGCAGGCACCGCCCGCACCGCGACCGTGCACCCTTGGCCGGGAGGGACGGCCAGACCGAGTTGGCAGGTGCCGCCGGTGACGATGAATCCGGGCGTGGCGGCGGCCGACGTCGGCACCGCACTCGACGGACCGAGGT
>JBMOFX010000007.1:0-25274 GCA_049318665.1 Ilumatobacteraceae bacterium
CGGGAGGTCATCGGCTCTCGCCAGGGTTTAGGGGTGGAATCACCCGGTCGTCACCACCCGGTCGTCACCACGCCCATTGAGTCGAAAAAGCAAACGAGGCCCGGAAGATTCCGGGCCTCGTCTGAGAGGGACGTACAACGGGCTCAGAGGCCCGAGTGGATCAGCCGCGGAGGAGCGACAGGATCGACTGCGGGATCTGGTTGGCCTGAGCCAGCATCGCCGTACCGGCTTGCTGGATCACCTGGTTCTTGGTGAACTTCACCATCTCATCAGCCATGTCGAGGTCGCGGATGCGGCTCTCCGAGGCGGTGAGGTTCTCGGTGGTGACCGACAGGTTGTTGATCATCGACTCGAACCGGTTCTGCAACGCACCGAGGCTCGCACGGGTCGACGACACCGACTTGATCGCTGCATCGAGCGAGGTCAGCGCAGCAGCTGCACCAGCGTCGGTCTGCACATCGACGGTGGTGAGGGTGAGCAGCGTCGACGACACACCGCCGACGCTGATCGTGACGGTGTCACCGGCGTAGGCACCCACCTGAAAGATGCCACCCGGGCCGGTCGCCGCAACGACCGTCGGTGCGGCGGTGAAGCCGAACTGGGTGAGGTTCACACCTGTGGACGCCATCGCGAACGTCTGACCCGAGGTGAGGCCTGCCACGTTGATCGTGAACGCCGCACCCGTGCCCTGTGCCTCGGTGTCGATCGACACCTTGCCGGCGAACGCCTGGACGGCGGCCGTACCGGAGCTGGCCAGCGCCGCGTTGATCGCGGTGGCGAGGGCGTTGCCCACCGTGGCGGCCGGCTGTGCGGTGAGCGCAGCGACGCTGACGGTGACGGCGCCGAGGCCGTTGATGTTGATCGTGAACGTGGCAGCCGCCGTGGTGACGCTCGACGCCGTGGTGACGAACCCCGTCGTCTGAGCAGGCGAGGTGCCATAGTTGCCGTCGAGGAGTGCGGTCTGGCCCCACTTGGTCGACGACGAGATGCGGTCGATCTCGGTGCGGAGCTCGTTGATCTCCTGCTGTGCGGCCGCCTTCGCGTCGACGTCACTACCACCGGAGTTGGCGGCCTGGACGGTGAGATCACGCATGCGGTTGAGCATGGTGGCGACCTCGTTCAAGGCGCCTTCCGCGGTCTGCACGACCGAGATGCCGTCCTGGGCGTTGCGGGTGGCCTGACGCAGGCCGCTGATCTGGGCACGCAGGTTCTGGCTGACGACGAGGCCAGCGGCGTCGTCGGCGGCCCGGTTGATGCGAAGACCCGAGGAGAGCTTCTCCAGGTTCTTCGCGAGCGTCTGGTTGGTGCTGGTGAGATTGCGGGCCGAGTTGGCCGCCATCAGGTTCTGGTTGATACGCATGTGGTCCCTACCTCCATGTGTCGGGTGCCGTGTCGCTGGTCCCTCCATGGACCCCTTGCGGTGTGACGGCGAGCCACTGTGTGCCCGATCCCGAATTCGTCAGGCAGGTCGGAAGGAATTTTCTCAGGCCTGTGCAGGCCGGTACTCCCAGTGCCACGGTTCACGCGGCACGGACTCCACGAAGCCGTACTTCCACGCGTTCGCCTTCAGCCACGACAGGGTCTCCGGCGCTGTGACGTCGGCGTCAACGGCAAGCCCCCAGCCGTGGTTCGACGTGCCCGGTACGGCGGCGTAGCCCCCCTCCGCGTACAGGCCCTTGCGTGCCGCGAGATCGACCTGCTCGTCGTAACCGCGATAGCTGTCGGTGATACGCAGATCGATGCCCTCGGCCTTCGCATCGGCCACGGCCTGCTGCCACGCCTGAGCTGCCGGCGCATACAGGCGATGCCCACCCTGACCGATCGGCTGGAGCGCAGCTGCGGGGATCTGGCCATTGCCATACGCCGCGAGCTCCGACGGCACCGGCATCGGACCGTATCCACCGATCTTGCCGATGCTCGCCCCGGGTTGCCCCGTCGCGACGAACGCGTTCTCGTTCACCGAGAACGCGTTCTCGTCGCTGAGTCCGAACGACGCATTGGACATCGCCGACACGCGCACCTGCTGCAGCGCGAGCTGGTACGCCGCCCCGAACGGTTCGAATCCCTCCGTGGAGGGCTGGGCCGACTCGAGCAGGGCCGATCCGTCCGTGAACGCGTTGGAGCCAACCGTCGACGACTGCTGATTTGCGTCGAACCGCGCCTTGATGGCGGCGATCCTCGATTCGATTCCGGCAACGGGCGAGATCGGCATGGCCGAGGCGACCGTCCGTACGATCGACCACCCGTCAAGCGACGTCCTCACATCAACTCGGCAGGCTGACCACATCTGCTCGACGGTTTGCGGCAGACTCGCTCCTCGTGTTCCTTCGACGCCCTTGCTCCTCGCGCGCGCTCCGTGCGCTCGGATCCGCTCTCCTCCTCGCCGTCGCGGTTTCGGGGTGCAGCGGCGGCGAGCAATCGACGTCGGCATCGAGCGTCGCGCCGAGCAGCACCGCACCCGACACAACCGTGGTCACCACCACATCGGTCCCGGCGACCACCGAGGCGCCCACCACCACCGTCGCGCCCGCACCGGTCTACCCGCTCACTGGGCTCCCGCTCACCGACCCGGCCGTGGCGGCGCGGCCGGCGCTCGTGGTGAAGATCGACAACGCGCCGGGTGCCCGGCCGCAAACAGGCATGAACGAAGCCGACATCGTCGTCGAGGAGATCGTCAACGACAACCTCACCCGGTTCGCGTTCGTCTTCCACAGCCAGGGCAGCGACCCGGTCGGACCGATCCGTTCCGGCCGGCTCCAGGACATCGACCTGTTCAGCGCGTTCAACCGCCCGCTGTTCGCCTGGAGCGGCGGCAACGCCACGGTGACGAAGGCGATCCGCGCCAGTGACCTGGTGGACATCGGCCCGAGTCGGGCGTCGGCGTACTTCCGTTCGAACAATCGCAAGGCGCCGCACAACCTCTACTCGAACACGACCGACCTGTGGACGTACGCGCCAGCCGACGCGCAGCCACCCGCGCAGCAGTTCATGTACCGGGCAGACGGTGCGGCCGTACAGGGCGAGCCGAGTGCAGGCGTCGCCCTTGCGCTCGACAGCATCGATGCACGCTGGGATTGGGATCCTGCAGTGGGGCTGTACCGCCGAACGATGGAGGGTCGCGTCCACGAGGATGCGGCAAGCGGACCCGTCACCACCAACAACGTGCTCGTCCTCGAGATGGAGTACGCCAAGGGGATCTCGGGCAGCCCCGACGCACAGACGGTCGGCTCGGGCAAGGCGTTCATCTTCACGGCGGGCAACGTGGTGTACGGGACCTGGGCTCGTGCCGATCAGCGGTTGCCGTTCACCCTCACCGCCGACGACGGCAGCGTCATCCTGCTGACGCCCGGCCGCACGTTCATCGAACTGCCCCGCCAGGACCACACCCTGCCGCTCGGCGCAGCCTGACGGCGCGGGTCACTCGACCCGAGTCAGCCGACCCTGATCAGCCGACCCGGATCAGCCGACCCTGATCAGCCCGGTCCGCAGCGCGTAGCTGACGGCCTCGAGCCGTGAGTGCACGTTGAGCTTGCGGATGATGTTGTTGACGTGGTTCCGCACGGTGTTGACGCTCACATAGAGATCGGCGGCGATCTGCTCGGTGGTGAGCCCGTCGGCGAGTCGGCGCAACACCTCGTTCTCGCGCGCGGTGAGCGTCTCGTTGCTCACCTGACCCGGGCGAAGAAGCTTCAGGACTCGACTGAGCACCGCCGGCGCGAAGGTCGCCTCACCGCGTGCGACGGCAGCGATGCCATCGGCCAGTTCCGTGAGGCGCTGCTCTTTCAGGAGGTAGCCGTGGCACCCGGCCTCGACGGCCCGCGCCACCGACCAATCATCGCTCCAGCCGGAGAGCACGAGCACCTTGGTGTCGGGGGACACCGCGAGGATGTCGGGGATGACGACCGTGCTGTCATCGCAATCGGCAAGGCGCAGATCGAGCAGCACCACGTCGGGCATGTGCGCTGAGATGAGGGTGAGTGCCTCCACGGTCGTGCCAGCGGTACCGACGACACGACAGGCGCCGAGCGCCGTGAGGCCGTGGAGCAGTGCCTGCGCGACCATCTCGTGGTCGTCCACGATGAGCACGTCGATGGGCTGGTCGTCCACCGCCGGGATGGTACGCCTCGCAGCCGACCATGCAACGGGATGGCGTGCGCTCCGGACAACGACAACGGCCCCCGTGAGGGGGCCGTTGGTCTCGCGCGCTCGAAGGGACTCGAACCCCTAACCTTTTGATCCGTAGTCAAATGCTCTATCCATTGAGCTACGAGCGCAGAGTCGGTTGCCGAGTGTATCCCTCGGTGGGGTGAGCGCCACCCGTCACCGGAAGCAGGATGCTCAGCCGCCCCACGGACTCCATCCGCCGGCGCGCACGTACAACTGGTACGCGGCATTGGCGTTCACCAAGGGGTCGAGCAGTTGCCCGGCACTGGTGACATCGATCGTGCCGAGCCACTTGGCGTGGACGTTGTAGTAGATCTGGAACAGTCCCGAGCAGCACCAGTTCTTGGCGGTGGGCCGCAGGTTGCTCTCGCGCTTCGCGATCGCCACGGCCTTGTCCTCGAGGTCGTCGGGCCACACCGCTCGGATGATCTCTTCTGCCTCGGCTGGCGTGTACGTACGGACCTGCACGACCTGCGTGGTGACCGGCACGCTCTTCGGCGGCGCTGGTGCCGTCGTGACGGTTTTCGACGGCGCCGCGTTGGCTGCTGGCGCCTTGGCCTTCGCCGGGAGACAGACCGCACCACCGGGGTGAATCACGGTCTTGGCCGTGGCGTTGTTGGCACCCAGCAACTGGCGGGTGGTGACCTTGACGCGCTTGGCGATCCCGACCCAGCTGTCGCCCGAGCGCACGGTGTAGGTGGCGCCGGAGCACGCCGACGCCTTGGTGGCGGGCGCCTCGGCAGCGACAGCACGGGTGGCCCACACGAGGACCAGGGCCACCACACCGACGACGACCAACACGGCGAGCCGTCCGATGAAGGGGTCGGTCGTGCGCTGCCGGGCGTGATCGGCCTCGGCCCAGAAGTCACGCTCCTGTTCGGGAGCTTCGTCGAAGACGTTCACCTGAGTACCTCCTCCGCCTGTTGTGCTCGGCCCCGGAGGGCAACTTCATGACGAAGATGACGAAAGGTCTACTCGGGTCGTCACACAATTGCAACACAGGCCGCCATCAGCCGAGGCGTGGGCGGTGAACGACGAACGGTCCGGGGCAGGTGCACCCGGACCGTTCGGACGTTGGCGGAGAGGGTGGGATTTGAACCCACGGACCACTTGAAGGTGGTCCCCGCATTAGCAGTGCGGTCCATTCGACCTGGCTCTGGCACCTCTCCAAGTGAGCGCGAATGCTACCGCAGGTGTCGTGGCGCGACACCGGTCACGGGCCCGTGCCAGCCGTCGCGACCGTGGTGACAGTCGTCGTCGCGGGCGGTGCCACGGTCGTCGTTGTCGTTGGTGTCGTTGGTGTCGTTGCCGTTGGTGTCGTGGTGGTGGGAGTCGACGGCGTCGTGGTCGTCGACGGCGACGGTTCGGACACGACGGTGTCGGGAGGTGGTGGGATCAGCGCCGGTGGCTGGCCGTTCGTCGCGCCGCTCCACGGTGGCCGGCACGAGTACGGCGGTATCCACGGGCCGCGCCCGCAGTACACCCAGAGGTCACTTGCGGCGTCAGCGCATGCCTGCAGCGACGACTTCACGTTGGTAGCCGTCCACCCTCGACGGCCGAGTTCGCCGTGCGGTTGGAACGTCCCCGACAGGGCATTCAGCTGGAAGGTGCAGTGCGAGTCGTCGCGGGTTCGAGCGTTGATGTTGACCGCCTCGTACCGACAGCCACCCTCACGAGAGGCGATGTACACGGCCCACTGCTGCGTCGCAGCGTCGGCACCGTCGTTGGCGAACTCGGCTGCGATGACCGCTGCCTCGGACGGGCTGCACGACTTCCGATTGCCGAAGAAGGGGATCCCCCCGGCGTCGAGGTTCCACTGCGGCTGGTCTTGCTGGGGCGCAGGGAAGGGGCCGGGGCCCGTGGCACGGCCGCCGCCCACGGTCATGCCGCTCCAGATGTCGAGCGCAGCAAGCGTCCGCGACCCCCCGACCGCGTCGACACGCAGCGGGGGTGTCTGCTTCTGGAAGGCCTTCAGCGCGTCTTGGGTGGCGCGGTCGTGCAATCCACTGATCGAACCGGCGTAGAAGCCGAGTTCGGTCAGTCGCCGCTGCAGGCAGGCAACCGACTCGCCACGCTCATCGGGGGAAATGTCGGCGTCGGCCACGCACGCCTGGCGGACGGGGTTCGCGCCAGCGGCAGCACCACCGAGCGCGCCCGACACGGTCGTGGGCGGCGCCGTGGTCGGGGTGGTGACCGCCGGCGCCCAGATCGGCGCGCTCACATAGATCCCGATCGCTCGGAGTGTCAACTCGTCCGCTCGCCCGGTCACCATGATCGGCGGATGCAGCTGCTGGAACTCGCGGACCGCAGACTCGGTGCGCTCGTCGAACGTGCCCGAGTAGGGCGCCGACAGTCCGAGCATGACGAGCGTGAACTGCAGACACGACACGCCCGACCCGGTGCTCCCGCTCGCCAGCGGTGGAGTCGCCGTGCACGTTGGCGCGGTGACACCAGTGCGATCGACGGCCTGATCGGTAGCGCGAACGGTCGATGCCGGCGCAGGCGCGACGAGCACGGCAAGGCATGTGGCGAGCGCCATCGTCCAGACCCGTGCCTTGAGCATCAGGTGAGTATCGTCCCCGGGCGGTGACGGTTGACAACGAGGTCAGCTCCACCAATTGTCGTTCGGGGAATCTCCCCGCATCGTTCGGCTGTTGTCCACCGTCGTGACATCTTCCACCGACGCGACCACGCCTTCGATCACCGTGTATTGGCGCCCCGGATGCCCGTTCTGCGGCAGCCTCTTCCGCCAACTCGAGCGCGAAGGCATCGAACACGACCGCGTCAACATCTGGGACGACCCCGATGCGGCCGCGACCGTCCGATCGTTCGCCCGTGGCAACGAGACGGTGCCCACGGTCGTGATCGGTGAGATCGGTCTGGTGAACCCGAGTGTTCGTGAGATCCAGGCGGCGTTGATCCCCTAGGTTCAGCGCGTGAACGTCCTCCTGATCACGCTCGACCAGTTCCGTAGCGACTGCCTCTCGATCGCGGGGCACCCGCTCGTGCGCACCCCGAACCTCGATGCGCTCGCCGCGGATGGGGTCCGGCTCGCGAGTCACTACAGCCAGGCGGCGCCATGCGGCCCGGGGCGCGCCGCGCTCTACACCGGCATGTACCAGATGAACAGTCGAGTGGTGGCCAACGGGACGCCTCTCGATGCACGGTTCGACAACGTCGCGAAGGCCGGGCTGCGGGCGGGATACCGACCGGCGCTGTTCGGTTACACCGACCAGAGCATCGACCCGCGCGAGTCGACCGGGCGCGACGACCCGCGGATGCAGGCCTACACCAACGTGCTTCCCGGCTTCGACCCCGTGCTGCACATCCCCGATGATCACCAGGTGTGGCTCGACTGGCTGGCCGGCCACGGGTACACCGGCCTCGGCGGCGCCTACGACGCACTCGGGACCGAACCGACTCGACCCGCCGAGCACAGCCTGTCGGCGTTCCTCACCGAGCAGGCGGTCGCCTGGTTGCGGCGCCAGCGAGCCGATGAGCCGTGGTTCGCACACCTCTCCTATCTCCGGCCACATTCGCCCTATGCCGCGGCCGGCCGGTTCTCGACGATGTACGACCCGGCCGACGTGGAGCTCCCGATCCCACCGCAGGAACACCGGCACCCGTTCCACGACCTGGTGCTCACGCTGCCGATCACCGCCGCGCCCACCGACGAGACCGCGATCCGCGAGTTGCGTGCGCAGTACCTCGGCATGGTGAGCGAGGTCGATCATCAGCTCGGCATCGTGTGGGCAGCACTGCGCGAGCTGAACATGTGGGACGACACGCTGATCGTCGTCACCGCCGATCACGGCGAGATGCTCGGTGATCACGGCCTGCTCGAGAAGCTCGGCTGGTGGGAGCAGAGCTACCACATCCTCGGCATCGTCCGTGATCCGGCTCATCCCGAGGCGCACGGTTCGGTGGTGGAGGAGTTCACCGAGAACGTCGACCTGTTCCCCACGATCTGCGACGCGATCGGTGAGCCGATCCCGGCGCAGTGCGACGGCCTCCCGCTCACGCCGTTCCTACGTGGTGAGGCCCCGTCATGGTGGCGGACCGCCGCGCACTGGGAGTGGGACTGGCGCGACGCATTCATCCGCGACGGTGCGGTCGGGTGGCCGTGGGATCGGCGACTCGAACGGAACAACCTGGCGGTGCTGCGCGATGCCGAAGGTGCGTATGTGCAGTTCGGCGACGGATCGTGGCGGTGCTACGACCTCGCCGCCGATCCGACGATGCGCACCGAGATCACCGACCCTGCTCGCGTGCTCGCGTACGCCCAGCAGATGCTCGTGTGGCGGGCCGAGCACCTCGATCGCACCGTCACCGACATGCTGGTGCGCAACGGCGGAGTCGGCCGGATCCCAGGCCCGCCGATGCTCGTCGAGGTGCCGCTCCCCTGATTCAGCGGAACGTGTGACGGAGCCGGACGCTCAGACACGTGACGCACCCCTCGAGCTTTTCGAACTCGGAGATGTCGACCGGCACCGGCGTGTAGCCGAGGTCGGCGAGCAGCACGGCCGACTCGGGGCAGTCGCTCGACACGAGCAGCCGGTCGTCGCCGAGGTGCACGACGTGCGACCCGGTTTCCTCCGGCATCGGCACGAAGCGCGGGAACAGCGACACGTCGTCGATCAGGGGCGGGTACCCAATCACCGTGCCGTCGGGCAGCGCCGTGACCGCCGACTTGAGGTGCAGCACTTTCGTGAGCGGCACGGCGACCACCGTCGCACCAAGGGGTTCGACGATGGCACGGAGCTGGCGGATGCCCTCGCCGTTGGTGCGTCCGCCACGCCCCACGTAGAGCGTGTCGCCGACCTTCAGCACATCGCCGCCATCGAGCGTGCCGGGCTCGCGGATCCGGTTGATCGAACACCCGAGCGCTTCGACCACCGTCTCCACGGCGGCCGTCTCCCCGCGCCGTTCGAGGGCCCCGGGGCGGGTGATGATCGCCACGTTGCGGAACATCAGCACGGCGTCTTCGACGAACACCGCATCGGGACAGTCGGGCGCCTGCGGCACGTCGAGCACGTGCCAATCGTGCGCCGCCAGCACCGCCACGTACGCCTCCCACTGGCGCATCGCGAGGTCGACGTCGATGGGGGTGCGTTCGATGTGGGTGACGAGACCGTCGGCGAGGTTGGCGGTGGGTCGACGGACGAGCGCAATCGAGCGGGGCACGCCACGATCGTATTGACCCGTGCGTCACAGCCACCTGTCCCGGGTGAGGGCGCTGGGCAGGGGTATCGTGGCCGGAGCGCGATCGGAGAGCACGTGAACGGGAACTCGAAGTACAGGCACCACAACGCAGGCATCCTCACCGTGGACGCTGTCGAGGCACCCGAAGTCGTCACCTCCGACTGGATCGATGAACAGCTCGCCCCCACCTACGAACGGTGGGGCATGCGGCCCGGCCTGCTGGCCGAACTGGCCGGCATCAAGGAGCGGCGCTGGTGGCCGGAGGGTGTCACCTTCGATCAGGCCGCCGCCATGGCCGGTCGCAAGGCGATCGACGCGGCGGGCATCGATCCGGCAGAGATCGGCATGCTCATCTCCACCTCGGTGTGCAAGCACCACCTCGAGCCCTCCGTCGCAGTGGCCGTCCACCACCAGCTCGGGCTGGCACCGTCGTGCACCAACTTCGATCTGGCCAACGCCTGCCTCGGCTTCGTCAACGCGATCCACCTGGCGTCCACCGCCATCGACGCCGGCTTCATCAAATACGCGCTCATCGTCGACGGCGAGGGCAGCCGCTACACCCAGCAGCAGACGATCGCACGGCTGCAGGGCCCGGAGGCGTCGGTCACCGATGTGTTCGACGAGTTCGCGTCGCTCACGCTCGGATCGGGCTCGGCTGCGATGGTGATCGGGCATCTCGATACACACCCCGACGCGCACCGCATCGTCGGTGGCGTCGCTCGTGCTGCCACCGAGCACCACACGCTGTGCGTGGGTGACCTCGACCGGATGACCACCGACACCAAGCGGCTGCTCGAAGCCGGGCTCGACCTGGCGCATGAGGCCTGGAAGGACGCCGAGGCCGACTTCGACTGGGTGAACGGCATGGACCGCTACATCATCCACCAGGTGAGCTCGGTGCACACTCGGCTGATCACCGAGCGGCTCGGTATCGATTCCGCCAAGGTGCCGCTGACGTACCCGCGCTTCGGCAACGTCGGCCCGGCTGCTATCCCGATCACGCTTGCGGGTGTGTCGCCCGAGTTGGCGCAAGGCGATCGCGTGCTGTGCATGGGCATCGGCTCGGGGCTCAACACGAGCTTCACCGAAATCGTGTGGTGACGCCGGGCGCCTCGACCTCGCCCACCGATCAGCAGTGGCGCCGTTGGGGGGTCGACCCGGGCTGGTCGCGCAGTCTCGACGTGCCCGGCCACGACGGCTCGACTCGTCGCTGGCACCTGTTGGAGCGGTCGCCGTCGGCGCCCATCGGCACGATCGTGTGCGTCCACGGCAACCCGACCTGGTCGTACCTGTGGCGGTCGATGCTGGCCCGCTTCGGCGATCGGTATCGCGTGATCGCGGTCGACCAGCTCGGGATGGGCTTCTCCGAGCGGATCGGTCCGCGCACCTACGCGCAGCGCGTTGCCGACCTCGACGACGTGCTCGGCGCGCTGTCGGTCACTGGCCCCGTCGTGCTGATGGGGCAGGACTGGGGCGGAGCGGTCGTGATGGGCTGGGCGGTCGAGCACCCCGAGCGCGTGGACGCGATGGTGCTGTGCAACACCGGCATCGCGGTGCCGGAAGGGCGGCGAGCACCGTGGCTCATCCGCCTCGCGGCGAGCAGCCCGATGCTCGATCTGGTGTGCCATCGGACGCGCACCTTTGTGGAGGGCACGTTGCGTCTGTCGTGGAGCCGCATCGCGCCCGACGCTCGCGACGCGTACCGGGCGCCATACCGCCACGCGGCGGGCCGCCATTCGATCAAGGGGTTCGTGGCCGACGTGCCGTTCGACGACCGTCATCCGTCGGCCGCCGCCCTCGCCGACGTCGCCAGCCGCCTGCGCTCGACCGTCATGCCCACGCTGCTGGTGTGGGGCGCGAAGGATCCGGTGTTCGACGATTCGTTCGCGCTCGACCTGGCGGCGCGCATGCCGCACGCCCAGCAGCATCGTCTCGACGCCATCGGCCACCTCTCGCCCGAGGAGGCCGACGTTGCCGCGATCGCCGACGCCTGGCTCGCCGATCAACAACACGACATGACATCACGTCGCGACGTAGCAACGCGCAGTCACAACGTGTCGGCGGAAGCGGGCCGTCCGCCGGTGTGGGCGGCGCTCGACGAACGGGCCGACGACGACGCCGTGGCGTTCGTCGACGGTGCCACTGGCGCGCGGATCACGTTCCGCGAGCTCCACCGTCGTGTGATGGGCGTCGCCGCAGGGCTCGCGGACCTCGGGCTGCGACCCGGCGACCGCGTGGCGATGCTCACGCCACCGGGCATCGATCTGGTCACCGCCGTCTACGCCGTGTGGCGCGCGGGCGGCGTGACGGTGGTGGCCGATCGCGGGCTCGGCCTGCGCGGGCTGGGCAACGCCGTGCGCGGGGCACGGGTCGATTGGGTGATCGGGCCCCGGCAGGCGCTCGCTGCGGCAGCCGCACTGCGATGGGCGTCGGGGGCGCGCCGGATCGCGGTGGGTGCAGCGGCGTCGATGGGTGCGGTGGCGACGCTCGACGAGCTGAGCCGATCGACGGCGGCGTTGCCTCATGCGCCGGAACCCGACGACGAGGCTGCAGTGCTCTACACGTCCGGCGCAACCGGGCCGGCGAAGGGTGTGCGCTATCGGCACCACCAACTCGCCGCGCAGCGCGATGCGCTTGCCGCCACCTACGCCATCACACGTGCCGACACGCTCGTCGCGGCGTTCGCCCCGTTCGCGCTCTACGGGCCGGCGCTCGGCATCGCGTCCACCATCCCCGATGTCGACGTCACGAAGCCGGGCACGTTGACGGCCGAGGCGCTCGGCGCGGCGTGTGCGTCGGTCGGCGCGACGATCGTGTTCGCGTCGCCCGCTGCGCTCGCGAACGTGGTGCGGACGGCGACGGGTCGCGACGCCCGGCTCGACCGGGTACGGCTCGCGTTGTCGGCAGGCGCACCGGTGCCGGTGGCGACGCTGCGTGCCATGGCCGGGCTTGTGCCGTCGGCCGAGTGGCACACGCCCTACGGCATGACTGAGTGCCTCCCCGTCGCCGACATCTCGCTCACCCAGATCGAAGCCGCCGGCGAGGGTCGCGGCGTGTGCGTCGGTCATCCGGTGCCCGGCGCGTCCGTGACGGTCGCGGCGCTCGGGTTTGACGCATCGACACCGGTCGAGCCGGTCAGCCCGGGCACCACCGGCGAGCTCCTCGTGCGCACGCCCTGGCTGAGCGACGGATACGACCGCCGCTGGGCCACCGAGCATCACGCCCGACCAGTCGACGCAGACGGGGCGCGCTGGCATCGCACGGGCGATGTCGGTCACCTCGATGCTGACGGGAACCTCTGGGTGGAGGGGCGCTCGGTGCATGTCATCGATGCCGACACCGGCCCGATCACGCCCGTCCCTGTGGAGGTGGCGGTCGAACGGCTCGACGGGATCGATCGGTGCGCTGCGGTCGGTGTCGGGCCGCGCGGCTGCCAGGTGCTCGTGATCGTGGTGGAGCATCCGACGCAGCGCGACCGTGATGACGGACTCGCCGATCCGGTCGTGGCGGGGCGAGTGCGCTCGGCGGTGGGGCATCCGGTAGCGGCGGTGCTGCAGGTGTCGAGCCTGCCCGTCGACATCCGCCACAACACCAAGATCGATCGCACCCTCGTCGCCACCTGGGCAGCCGACGTGCTCGCCGGTGGACGGGTGAGCCGCCCGTGGTGACCACATCGATGAGAGTGCTGGTGACCGGTGGATCGAGTCTGCTCGCCCGTCGCACTGCCGAGACCCTTGCCGCCCGCGGCGACGAGGTGACCCTGCTGCAGCGGAACCATGCGCCGTCGGATCTTCGTCAGGTGTTGGGCGACGTGCGCGATGCCGACCTCGTGTCACGCGCGGTCGAGGGCCACGACGCAGTCGTTCACGCGGCGGCCAAGGTGGGCGTGGTGGGGGCGTGGGAGGACTACCGCAGCATCAACGTCGATGGCACCGCGAACGTGATCGCCGCAGCCCGCGAGCACAGCGTGTCGCGCGTCGTCCACGTGTCGACCCCGTCGGTGGCGCACGCCGGGCATTCGCTCGTCGGTGCGCTGGCCGAGCCGCCGGTGACGGGGCGCGCCAACGCGCACTACGCCGAGTCGAAGGCGATCGCCGAACGACTCGCACTCGGGGCCGCGTCCGACGCGATGCCGATCGTCGCGATCCGCCCGCATCTCGTGTGGGGTCCGGGTGACACGCAACTGGTCGGCCGGATCGTCGACCGCGCCCGCGCGGGTCGACTCGCGCTCGTCGGTGGTGGCACCGCGCTCATCGACACCACCTACATCGACAACGCCGCATCGGCGCTCGTCGCCGCCCTCGACGCAGCCGTGCCCGGGGCGACCTGCATCGGCCAGGCCTACGTGATCGCGAACGGCGAACCGCGCCCGGTGCGCGAGCTGATCGAGGGGATCCTGCGCGCTGCGGGGGTCGATGCGACACCCCGGCGCGTCCCGCTGCGGACCGCGATCGCCACCGGCACGGTGGTCGAGAAGCTGTGGGCGCTGCGCCGCGGCGACGAGGAACCACCGCTCACGCGCTTCCTCGCCGAGCAACTCGGCACGGCCCACTGGTTCGATCCGCGCCCCGCGCGCGCCGACCTCGCCTGGCACCCCAGCGTCACCATCGACCAGGGCCTCGACCACCTCGCCACCTGGTTCGCACTCACCCCCTGACCGTTTGCACAGTTCGGGCCCACCCCCGGGGCGAAACCGTGCAAACGGTGTGGTTGTGACGGAATCCCGGCGGGGCACGGGTGGGGCTTCGGGCGGAAGCGCTGGCAGGCTGGGCGCAATGAATCAGCGCGATCTGCTCATCATCGGCGGCGGACCAGCCGGCTCGGCAGCGGCGATCGTCGCGGCTCGGGCGGGTGTCAACGTCACGTTGTTCGAGAAGGGCCCGCACGGCCGCGACAAGGTGTGCGGCGACGGCCTCACGCCCCGCGCCGTGGCGGCGCTCGACGAACTCAAGATCGATCAGTCGTCGGCGCATCGCATCGACGGGCTCCGGATGATCGCCGGCTCGAAGACACGCGAGCTCGCCTGGCCCACCACCGACCGGTTCCCGAACCATGGCGCCGTGTGGCCCCGCAACCGCTTCGACACGCACCTCATCGACGTCGCGATCGAGTCAGGCGCCGAGGTGCGATTCGAGTCGGAAGCGCTGCCCGTGATGGACGGCGAGCGCTGCATCGGCGTCATCTCCGGTGGCGACACCTTCACCGCGCCGCTCACGATCCTCGCCGCGGGTGCCCAGGGTGCTGCTGCGAAGATGCTCGGCGCCGAGCGCGACCAAGACGAACCGTTCGGTCTCGCGATTCGCGCCTACGCCCCTACGCCGCGCCATGCGGAGCGCCACCTCGAGGCGTGCCTCAGCTTGCGCGACGAACACGGCACGGCGGTGCCCGGCTACGGCTGGATGTTTCCGGCGGGCGACGGCACGGTCAACATCGGCGTCGGTGCGCTCAGCACGATGAAGGGCTTCAAGAAGCTCAACCTCAACACGCTGCTCGACCAGTACGCGGCGATCGTTCGCGAGCCGTGGGGTCTCGGCGACTACCTCGACAAGCCGCGCGCATGGCGTCTGCCGATGAGCTGCGTGCGGCGCCACGGCCCCGGTTGGCTCGCCGCCGGCGATGCCGCCGGGTTCGTCAACCCGATGAACGGTGAAGGCATCGACTACGCGCTCGAGAGCGGCATGTTGGCGGTCGAGCAGTTCCTGTCGAACCCGGCGACGGCGCCAGGCGTCTACGACCAACTCGTCGGTGAGCGCTTCGATTCGTTCCTGCGCACCGGCCGCCGGTTCAGCTTCCTCATCGGTCACCCGTGGCTGCTGAAGCCGGGGCTGCGCGTTGCCGTCGGCACGCAAGCCACGGCCGACATCACCCTCGCGGTGATGGGCAACCTCGTCGACAGCCGGACACCGGGTGCCGCCGGCCGCGTGCTGCAACTCGCTGACGGCGCACTGAAGCTCGCTGATCCGCTCCTTCGACGTACCCGCGCCGCAGCCTGATACCGCGGGGAAGCGTCAGCTCGTCATGCCGCCGAGGCCGACGAGCCCGCGGGCGAGTTCGATCTCGCCCATGTGCCGCAGGCCGTGCTGGTAGATCCAGCACTCGAACCCGTCGAGCACCGTGATGCCCTGGGGGCCTGCCACGCGGGCGCTGTAGGTGCTCGCGACCTGCGGTGGGAACGGCGGCGCGATCACCACGCGCTCGAGCTCAGCTGGGTCGAGTTGGGCGAGGTGCGCATGGGTTCGGTTGAACACCGCGTCCTGATACTCGTGGAACGCGTCGAGATCACCGATCTGCTGGTGGATCATCTCGGCCACGGTGCGGTGCTTGCCGTGATCGTTGATCGTCACGTGCACGCGCTCCTGCCAGCTCGCGTCCCAGATCGGCGCCACGCCGGTGAGCATCATGAACGACACGTCGTGCATGTTGATGTAGTGGAACATCGAGAACGCGATCGGCAACACGCCCTCGCGCTCGAAGTGGTTCACATGCGACAGGTCCATCGTGGTGATCGCCTGCTCGTAGAGCGAGTGCAGTGCCTTCATTCGCCGCTGCAGCGAATCGAGCACGAGGTCGGTGGAGGGATCGGACATGGTGGGGTTCACTCCCGTGAGAGTTCGGTGGCGGCGGTGGCCGACACGTCGGCTGCGTCGCGCTTGGATCGGATCTCGAACGTCACCGAGTGGATCTCGCCGGTGAACGGAAACGGCGCCTCGTAGTCGGACACCACGGGCGAGAGTGTGTCGCGCCCGATGTCGGTGCCGGTGCTGCCGAGCATGCGGATGATGCGTGGCACGTCGGCGGTGGCCAGATCGGTGCCGTCGACGCCGACGGTGATGCTGCCGCTCTTCCCCTCGCGCTCGAAGCGCGCCGTGACGCTGTGCCGGCCAGGTTCGAGCGACACCGGCGCGGACGCGCGGTAGTGCGTGCCGAGCGCGTTGTAGTCGAAGTGGAGGACGTCATCCAGCACGAAGAACGAATGCCCGACGTTGTGGCTGCCACGTGCGTACAGCACGCCCTCGACCGCGTCACCAACGGTGACGTCGGCGGTGATCGTCCAGGCGCGGCCGCCGAGCGCCGGCGACGCGTCGGACGGGATGTGCGAGAGCGGGGGCACGTACACGTAGCTCGGTCGAGCGTGCACGGTGCCGGGGCGAGGTGCGCCGCCGAACAGTTCGAGCGTGCGGTCGTCGAGCGGCAGCACGCCCTTGTCGCCCGCCTCGGTCCACCACAGCTGCACGAGTTCCTCGAGCTTGTCGGGATGGGTGGCGGCGAGGTCGTGGCACTCGGAGAAGTCCTCGTCGAGGTGGAACAGTCCCCACGTATCGTGCTCGAACGGCGCGCCGGGCTCGTGATACGTGGTGGCCTTCCACCCGTCGGCCCAGATGCCGCGGTGGCCCATCTGCTCGAAGTACTGGACGCGGCGCTGGGGCGCGACATCCGCGCTCGCGAACGTGGGCACGATGCTCTTGCCGTGCAGCGGGAGCTGATCGTGGCCCCGGAACGAGGAGGGCGCGTCGAGCCCGATGATGTCGAGCAGGGTGGGCGTGATGTCGACCGCATGGCAGAACTGGTTGCGGATGCCACCGGCGATCGACCCGTCGATCCCGTTCGGCCAGTGGACGATCAGGGGGTCACGCACGCCGCCGCCATAGGTGTTCGACTTGTACCAGCGCAGCGGCGAGTTGCCGGCCTGCGACCAACCCCACGGATAGTTGCTGTGCGAGTGCGGACCGCCGATGTCGTCGAGGCGGTTGGCCGCGATCTCGTCGATGTCTTCCCACATCGAGTTGAAGAACGAGAACTCGTCCATCACGCCGAACGGGCCGCCCTCACGGCTGGCGCCGTTGTCGCTCATGATCATCAGCACGGTGTCGTCGAGGAGATCGCGCTCGTCGAGGTACGCCACGAGCCGACCGATCTGGTCGTCGGTGTGCTCGAGCATCGCGGCGAACGCTTCCTGCAACCGGCAAGCGAACGCGCGCTGGCTGTCGGTGAGGTCGACCCAGCGAGGAACGCCCGGGTTGAGATCGGCGAGGGTGGTGTCGGGCGGCACGATGCCGAGCTCGAGTTGGCGAGCGAACCAACGGTCGCGCCACACCTCATACCCTTCGTCGAACGCGCCGCGCCACTTGTCTCGGTACGACTGCGGCGACTGGTGTGGTGCATGCATCGCGCCGAACGCGACGTAGAGGAAGAAGGGGCGATCGGGCCGCACCGACACGAGGTCGTTGATGTACGCGATCGACTGGTCGACGATGTCCTCGGTGACGTGGTAGCCCTCGTCCGGGCCGGCGGGCGGATCGATGTGGGTGTTATCGCGCGTGAGCTCGGGGAAGAACTGATCGGTCTCACCTTGCAGGAAGCCGTAGAACTTGTCGAAGCCCTTCTGCAGTGGCCAGTTGGTGTGCGGCCCGGCGGCCGAGCACTCCTCCATCGGTGCGAGGTGCCACTTGCCGGTAGCGAACGTCGCGTAGCCGTGATCGCGCAACACCTCGGCGATCGTGGCCGCGCGCGGTGTGATGCCGCCGCGCATGTGCGGGAAGCCGGTGCTCCAGTTGGACACGCCGCGCATGCCCACCGTGTGGTGGTTGCGGCCCGACAGCAGCGCGGCGCGCGTGGGCGAGCACAGCGCAGTGGTGTGGAACGAGGTGTAGCGCAGGCCGTTGGCGGCGAGACGGTCGACGTTGGGCGAGCGCAGCGTGGAGCCGTACGAACCGAAGTGCGCGAAGCCGAGATCGTCGAGCACGATCATCACGACGTTCGGCTTGCCGAGTCCGGCCGGCGGATCGGGCCAGTGCGGCACCGAGTCGCGATAGGTGCGTCCGATGTGGCCCTGGAACCCGGGCTCGGCGTGGCTCATGCCCAGCCTCCTGCGTACGAGATGTACTGGCCGGTGGTGAAGCGGCTGGTGCCGTCGACGAACGGCAGGCACATGTGCGCGAACTCCTCCATCGTGCCGAGTCGGCCGAGGGGCACCTGCGATTCGAGCTTGGCGCGCACGGCCGGATCGTCGGCACCCGATGCCCGGCGGAACTCGGGAAAGTCCATGAAGTTGGTGCCGATCGCATTCACCTGGATGCCGTGACGCGCCACTTCGTCGGCGACGTTGCGGACGAGATGCGTCGCGCCCGCACGCGCTGACGAGTAGAGCGGCGCACCCGGCGTCGGGCGGGCACCGCTCGCACTCGTGATCACGAGGATCTGGCCGTCCTTGCGCTCGACCATCGACGGCAGCACCGCCTGGAGGAAGTGGTACGGCGCGATCATGCAGCCCTCGATGACGGCGCGGTAGTCGTCGACGTTCGACTTCAGGAATCGACCGGTGACGATCTGCCCGGAGAATGCGACGGCGCTGTCGATTCGACCGTGCGCGTTGAGCGCCGCATCGACGAGCCGTGCCGACGACTCCGGATCGGTGAGATCCCGGGTCCCGTCGACCGCGATCACATCGGCACCGGCGGCCGTGAGTTCGTCGACGAGGTCGGGTCGGGGATCACCGAGGACGAGGGAGTGCCCGGCGGAACCGAGCAGGTGAGCGAGCGAGGGACCGACATAGAAACCGGCCCCTGCGATGATGGCAACGCGACGTGACATGGCCGCACCGTACAAACTGGCAGTGGCGATGTCGATAGTTGGCGTGCGGAAGTCGCGCACTGACAGGGGACGGAGCCGTCGTTGTGACACGATCTGCGCCGTGAACAGCATCCATGTCCGCTCCCCTCGCCGCGCATCGCTCGCGATCGCCGGCCTCGCCATCCTCACCCTCGCCGCAGCAGCCTGCGGTGACGACACCAAGGAGGACGCCTCAGTGACCACCGACAGCGCCCAGGGCGCCGCGGCGTCCTCACCCTTCGACGGCACCACCTACCTGTCGACCGGCACCACTGGCTTCGATCTCGTCGATGGCAGCCGCGTCCGCATCGAGTTCGCCGACGCCCGGCTCAGCGCCACCGGCGGCTGCAACACCCAGAACGGTGGCTACTCGGTGGAAGGTGACGTGCTCAAGGTCGACACACTCGCCTCCACGCAGATGGCGTGCGACGAGCCGTTGATGACGCAGGACGCCACCATCGCGGCGCTCCTCAGCGCGAGCCCGACCTTCACCCTCGATGGCGACACGCTCACCCTCACCGACGGGACGAAGACCCTCACGCTCCAAGACAGCAAGGTCGCCGACCCGGCACGCCCGCTGTCGGGCACTGCGTGGACCGTTACGTCGGTCGTCACGAAGGACGCGATGACCTCGTTGGCGGACGCCACCGCGACGATCATGTTCGAGGTCGCGGCCGATGGCACGGGCACCGCACAGGTGAACGCCGGCTGCAACACGGGCCAGGCGTCCGTCACCGTCACCGACACCGACATCACCTGGGGCCCACTCGCGTTGACGAAGAAGATGTGCGAGGGCAACGCGATGGAGCTCGAGACCGCCGTCACCACGACGCTCCAGGGCACCACGACCTACACCATCGAGGGTGGCACGCTCTCGCTGAAGAACGGTTCGAACGGCTTGGAGCTGTCGGCAGGCAGCTGACTCATCGGTGTCTAGGCTCGGCGGAGTGACCGCCGAGCCCGACACCCATCACATCGGCGCCGGCGACACCGAGGCGCACGAGGACGGACGTCGGGCGCGCCGCGACCGGAACCGCATCGCCGTCGTCGACGCGTACCTCGAGCTCGTGCGCGAGGGAGACCTCCACCCGAGTGTGGCCGACGTGGCTGTTCGCTCCGGCGTGTCACATCGATCGGTGTTCCGCTACTTCGCCGACAAGGACGACTTGGCACAGGCCGCGGTGGATCGCCAACTCGAGTGGGTGCGCTCGCTCCCACCGCTGCACATCGACGCGCTGACGGCGCTCGACGATCGCTTGCAGGCGTTCATCGAGCACCGCGCCAGCATGCACGACGGCGTCGGCAACGTCGGCCGCCTGTCGCGTGGCCTTGCACTGCGGCAGCCGATCATCGCGGAGCAGTTGGAGCGCAGTCGTTCGACGTCGCGCAAACAGGTGCGCCTCGCGTTCGCCGCGGAGCTCTGCCGGCTCGACCCGACCGAGGCGAACGACATCGTGTCGGCGATCGACACGGTCTGTTCGTTCGAGGCCTACGACCTGCTGCGTCGAAGCCAAGGCTTGGCGCGAGCGCACGTCGAGCGGATCATGGCCCGCACGGTGCGCGGACTCTTGGCAGCCTGACTGCCAATTGGTACGGTGATCCGATGCAGATCTTGCGCACGCCCGACGATCGATTCGCCAACCTCCCCGGGTACGACTTCGAGCCGCACTACACCGAGGTGACCGCGGTGCCGGGTGACGCGTCGAGTGGCACCTTGCGGATGCACTACCTCGACGAGGGCCCGCACGATGCCGCGCCGATCCTGCTGATGCACGGCGAGCCAACGTGGGCATACCTCTACCGCCACATGATCCCCGCGCTGGTCGCGGCCGGCCATCGGGTGGTGGTGCCCGATCTCGTGGGGTTCGGTCGCAGCGACAAGCCCACCGAGACCAGCGACTACACCTATGCCCGCCACGTCGCCTGGACGAGCGAGTTGGTGTTCGATCATCTCGACCTCACCGACGTCACGTTCTTCGGTCAGGACTGGGGTGGCCTGGTCGGTCTCCGACTCGTTGCCGCACAACCCGATCGCTTCGCACGGGTGTGCGTCGGCAACACCGGCCTCCCGACTGGTGACGGCAAGCTCTCCGACGCGTTCCTCTCGTGGCAGAAGTTCTCGCGTGAGTCACCCGTGTTCCCGATCGGCAACATCGTCAACGGCGGCACGTTGAAGGAGCTCACGGCCGAGGAGATCGCGGCGTACGACGCCCCGTTCCCCGATGACACCTACAAGGCCGGCGCGCGGATCTTCCCGTCGCTCGTGCCGACCTCCACCGACGACCCGGCCAGCGCTGACAACGTCGCAGCGTGGGAAGTGCTCGACCGGTTCGAGCGGCCGTGGCTGTGCGCCTTCAGCGACGGCGACCCGGTCACCCGCGGCGGCGAGGGCGTGTTCCAGCGTCGCGTTGCCGGCGCCGCCGATCAGCCGCACACCACGATCGTGGGCGGTGGCCACTTCCTGCAGGAAGACAAAGGCCCCGAACTCGCTGCCGTCCTCGACGAGTTCATCACCCGGACCCGCTGATCGTGCTCGGGAGCATCCGTCACGAGATCCGGATCGATCGCCCCGCGGCCGACGTGTGGACGCTCGCCGGTGACGCGACGATGCTGCACACCTGGTTCCCGGGCATCGTCGACTGCACGGTCGACGGCACGACCCGTGTCATCACGATGGGCAGCGGCATATCGATGCCCGAGGAGATCCTCGTGTGCGACGACCTGCAGCGGCGGTTCCAGTACCGCATCACTGCGCCGCTTTTCAAACACCACCGCGGCACGATCGACGTGATCGATCTCGGCGATCAGACCAGCCTCGTCGTCTACTCGACCGAGGCAGACCCACGCACGATGGCGCTCGTGATCGCGTCCGGCACCAACGGCGCGCTGCACGAGCTCAAGCGACAGATGGAGGGCGACGGCTGATGGGGCGCAAGATCCTGTTCATCACCACCGACCAGCAGCGGTACGACACCCTCGGCTGTAACGGCGGCACGCTCTCGCGCACACCGGTGATGGATGGCGTGGCCGCGGCAGGCGTGCGCTACGAACGCGCGCATCCGCAGTCGGTGGTGTGCATGCCGTCGCGGAGCACGATGATCACCGGCCAGCACCCCAGCACGCACGGCGTCTGGATGAACGGCGTGGCGCTCCCCGAGACGGCGCCGTCGGTTGCGGAGGTGCTGCACTCGGCGGGCTATCGCACGGCGATCATCGGCAAGCCACACTTCGAGCCGTTCCTCGACCCGTTTGCGCGGTTCCCCGAGAACGGCTTCGCCCGCCAGGGCACGTTCGGTCCGCACCGCGGCTTCGAGCACTTCGAGTCGGCGACGCACGGTGCCGCCGGGCCACTGCACTACGCGCGCTGGCTGGCGAGCGAGCACCCCGAGGCGATCGGGATGTTCTATCCGGTGCTCGACGGCAGCCTGGAGGTGAACGCACTCGGCGGCGGCGACACCGGCGCACCGCAGGCGTGGGCGAACGCGATCCCGAAGGACTGGTACCACACCGATTGGGTGGCCGATCGCACGATCTCGTGGCTCGATGGACTCGATGCCGACGACGACTGGTTCTGCTGGATGAGCTTCCCCGACCCGCACCACCCGTGGGATCCGCCCGCGTCAGAGGTGGGTCGCATCGACTGGCGCGACGTGCCGTTGCCCGCCGGATATCCGCAGACCGCAGCAGAGCGCGAGGCGATCCTCGACGCCAAGCCGCGCCACTGGCGCGCCTGGTACGACGGTCGACTCGTCTCCAACTACGAAGCGCCGCTCGACTGGGTGCCCGCCACCCTTACCGCCGACCAGGTCCGCGAGGTCAACGCGCTCAACGCGGTGGAGTGCGAGCTCATCGACGAGGCGATCGGGCGTGTGCTCGCAGCGATCCGCGCCCGCGGCTGGGACGACGACGTCGACATCGTGTTCACCACCGACCACGGCGAACTGCAGGGCGACTTCGGCCTGCTGTTCAAGGGGCCGTACCACGTCGACGGATTGATGCGGCTGCCGCTCATCTGGCGTCCGGCACCGTCGGCCGCCGCGACGCCGTCAACGGTCAGTCGACCCGTCGGCCTCGTCGACCTCGCCCCCACCTTCTGCGCCATCGCGGGGCTGCCGGTGCCCGACTGGATGGAGGGCAAGCCACTACCCCTCGACGACACCGACGCCGAGGCGCGTGGCTTCGAGCGGGTGCTCACCGAGTGGGACAGCGTGCTGTTCGGCGTGGCGGTGCATCTCCGCACGATCATGCGCGACCACTGGGTGTGCAGCACCTACCTGCCCGGGTACGCGCACGACGGCACCGAAGGCGAGTTGTACGACCTCGACGTCGATCCGCTGCAGCAGGTCAACCTGTGGGACGACCCGGCGTACGCGTCGATTCGCAGCGATCTCGTCGCCGATCTCTGGGATCACCAGCCGGTGCAGCAACTCCCGCTGCTCCCCGTCGACGCCCCCGTCTGACACCGCCTGCCGACCCAGACTGGGGGCTCCTGGTGGCCGTCGTGGCGCTGGGAGACTCCCGGTCGCGGCCGCTCAGCCGGGCGCGAAGCTCGTCGCAGCGCCGGGGGTCGATCCGTGGAGGAGCTCCATCGGACTGCGTCCACCATCGATGTAGCCGAGCGCGTACGCGCCCACCTGGTACCCGAGGAGACGCTGGATCCGTTCGGGCATCGCGCGCACTTCGTCGAGCGTGTAGGTGAGGTACTGGTTCTCCTCTTGGCGGAGCCAGCCGAGCACGTAGTCGACGTTGAGCCCGACGCGGGTGGTGTCGCTGCGGTTGGCGCCGCCACCGTGCACCGTCGATCCGAGGTAGAGCACCACCGAACCGCGCGGCATCGATGCAGGCACCGTGTCGGCGGGCGTGTAGGTGACCTCGTCCTCGGTGCGATGGCTGTCGGGGACGAGGCGCGTCGCGCCGTTCTCCTCGGTGAAGTCGGTGAGCGCCCAGATCGTGCTCACCTCCACGTCGACATCGCGTGGGAACGGGAACATGTCGAAGCACCAGTGGTCGCGATGCAGCATCTGCGCCGGCGAGTCGGGCCCGATGGCGATGGACTGAGTGAGGTGCAGCTGGAACGTCGTCTTCTTCGGCCACAGCGCGGCGTCGACGACATCGAGCACGAGCGGGTGTGCGACGAGCTCGGCCGTCGACGGTGTCTTCACGAGGAGGCCGCCGGTACGTCTCGTGTTGCGACCCGAGAAGCCGTCGGCGCCCGGTGGCGTCTCATCGATCCACGGTGCGAGTTCCGCGGCGAGGCGATCACACGTCGCATCGTCGATGAGGCGTTCGATGATCGCTGCGCCGTGGGCGTGGAGCGCAGCTGCCACCTCGGCCGCGGTGGACGTGGCGGGGAGTCGGGGAACGTCAGGGGTGGTCATTGTGCTGCTCGTTTCGCAAGTGCTTCCGTGGTCTGCTCGACGAACCTGCCGAGCATCTTCTCCATCGTGAATCCCACACCCGGCAGTGCCTCGAAGTCACCCTGCCAGCGGATGCGGGCGCCGTCACCGTCGGGAGTGACCTCCACCCGGGCGACGTAGTTGCGGATCGGGAGTCCCGAGATCAACTCGTAGGCGAAGAGGTGGTCGGGTGCGACCTCGGTGATCCGCTCGACCGACTTGATTGGCCCGGTGATGAGACGTGCCGTGCCGCCGACCTCGCCTTCCACGCCGGTGACGTGTTCGTAGCGGCCCAGTTCGCTCCACGACGGCCACCCCGAACGGTCGCGCAGGACGGCGAACACGGCGGCCGGCGCCGCAGTGCTACGAGCGTTGCCCTCGATGTGATGCGTGCCCATCTCGCCAGCGTAGGCCGCGCTGTCAACCTCGCCGGAAGCGATCCATCTGGCGGCGGTCCTTCTTCGTCGGCCGCCCGGTGGCGCGGTCACGGGTGAACATCGGCGGGTTCGGATCTCGCTCGGGCGGCGGCGGCGAGTGGTCGACGTAGCACTCGACGGCCACCGGCGCGCCGACCCGCTTGTCGATGATCCGCACCACCTCGAACACCCGCTCGTGCCCGTGGCCCTTCACCGTGATGCGATCGCCGACCTGCACCATCGTCGCCGGCTTCGCCGCGACAGCGTTGACGCGCACATGCCCACCGTTGCACCCGTCGGTCGCCGCCGTGCGCGTGGGATACGCCCGCACCGCCCACAACCACTTGTCGACCCGCGTCCGCTCCACCTGCGTCACCGTACGCGCCCGCTCCCGCCCCGCCGCTGCCGAACTCTGGTTGCGAAAACGAACGAATTTCGTACGAATCTGCAACCAGAGTTGCTCCACGAGCGGAACGGGAGGGATTCG
>JBMOFX010000008.1:0-23510 GCA_049318665.1 Ilumatobacteraceae bacterium
CCGGTGTCGGCGCTCGACGTGAGCATTCAGGCCGGCGTGGTCAACCTCCTCGAAGACCTACAGGACCGCCTCGGCCTCAGCTACCTGTTCATCGCCCACGATCTCTCGGTGGTGCGCCACATCAGCGACGTGGTCGCCGTGATGTACCTCGGGAAGCTGATGGAAGTGGCGCCGGCCGAGGAGCTCTACCTGCGCCCCGCGCACCCGTACACGCAGGCACTGTTGTCGGCGGTGCCGGAGCCAGATCCGAGGCGCGAGCGCCAGCGCCAGCGCGTGGTGTTGCAGGGAGACGTGCCGAGCCCGATCGACCCGCCGTCAGGGTGCCGTTTCCGGACTCGCTGCCCGCGGGCCGAGGCGATCTGTGCGGAGGTCGAACCCGAATTGACCGATCGCGGCCAAGGCCACCCGGTGGCATGTCACTTCGCCGAGGTCGTGCCCGTCACCGTCGCGCTCGGCTCACCCGCCGCGCCCGCCTCGCCGTGACGCTTCGCCGATAGGATCGCTCGCCGTGCGCGACTTCATCATGTACCTCGTCGTCATCCTGAACCTGGTGTCCCTCGTTGCGATGACGCTCGGCATCCTCATGCAGAGCGGACGCGGCGGCGGTCTGAGCGACATGTTCGGTGGCGGCGGGTCCGCAGCCCTCGGCTCCTCAGCGGCCGAGCGGAACCTCACCCGCATCACCACGGTGTTCGGTCTGATCTGGATCATGACGGTCATCGCGCTCGGGTTCCTGTTGGTCCGTAGCTGACCGCGCAGTATCCTCGAACCTCCACGTCGAAGTGGCGAAATAGGCAGACGCGCTAGCTTGAGGGGCTAGTGTCCGAAAGGACGTGGGGGTTCAAGTCCCCCCTTCGACACCACACCCCGTGCTTCACCCCGACGTTGCCGCGAGCTTCCGCCTCACGTCGTCAGGGTCACCACGTGGCGCAACACTGCGCAGGGGTCAGGCAGTGAGCGTGGCCGAGAACTCGGTGCGTACGGTTCCCTTGGACTCGAGCCGAGACGCGGCGCGACGGCCCTTCGTCCGGCGCTCGGCCCGGTTGTCGCGGAACTCGACCTCGACGGCGGTTCACGCAGACGCGTTGTCGGGGATACTTGTTCGCCCACCAGCGAGTGGTCAGACTCGGGCGAATGAAGCGCCGGTTCGTTCAGCTCGATGTGTTCACCGATCGCCCGTACTTCGGTAATCCGTTGGCTGTGGTTGTCGACGGAGAGGGCCTCGACAGTGACGAGATGCAGCGCTTCGCTAACTGGACGAACCTGTCGGAGACCACGTTCCTGTTGCCTCCCACGGATCCTGCAGCCGACTATCGGGTTCGCATCTTCACCCCGGTGGCCGAGCTACCGTTCGCCGGGCATCCCACGCTCGGTTCAGCACACGCCTGGCTGGCCCATGGTGGCGTGCCTCGCCGTGAGGGTGTTGTCGTGCAGGAATGCGAGGTCGGGCTGGTCCCCATCCGCCACGACGGTGACGCGCTCGCGTTCGCTGCGCCCCCGCTGCTGCGCGGAGGTCCCGTCGACGAGGTGACGCTGCAACAGGCGGTCGCTGAACTTGGCATCCCTCGCAGCGCCGTGGTGGATGCCGCCTGGGCAGACAACGGGCCCGGTTGGCTGGGCCTGCTGGTGGCATCGGCCGACGAGGTGTTGGCGATTCGTCCCAACGCGATGCGGCTGACCATTGGCGTGGCCGGCCCGTACCCGGCGGGCTCACCGTTCATGTACGAGGTCCGTGCGTTCTACTCCGAGGGCGGGCTCACGCTCGAAGACCCGGTGACCGGCAGCCTCAACGCATCCCTCGCTCAGTGGCTCATCGAGACCGGCCGGTTCACTGCGCCGTACACCGCCTCGCAGGGAACGGTGCTCGAACGGGCGGGGAGGGTGCGCATCACCACCGACGACGCCGGCACCGTGTGGGTGGGTGGCGACGTGACCACCTGCGTCACCGGCACCGTCGACCTCTGAACCGGGCTGCAGAGTGCACTGACCGGTAGGCGGCGTGGTCGCCTTTGCTCGGGGAGTCGGTGGTCAGAGGCCGCGCGGAGCCAGCAGTGCGTGCAGCATCGCGAGCTGGCGCTCGCCGGGCCACGAGTCGGGGTCGAGGAGCGCCTGCAGAGCGATGCCATCCGCCTGGGCGATCAGCTGCTCGGCCGTGTGGCCGGAATGCTCGGCGTCGGCGATGCCGATCTCGGCGACCAGGGTCTCGACATGTCGGCGGAACTCGCGATAGGCGTCGCGCTGCGCGCCTGCCAATTCGTCGTCGCAAGCGGCCTGCGCGCAGAAGGCCATCGTGACCATCCAGTGGCGGCGTCGGCCTTCGTCGATCGGCAACGCACCCTCGAGTGACGCCCGTAGCGCGGAGCGGGCGTCGACCGGTTCGCCGGTGGATTGCTGCGACCGTCGGCCGTCGAGTGACGCCTGGAACGTGCGCAGCAGCAGCTCTCGCTTGTCGGCGAAGTAGTGGGTGAGCGCTCCGGTGGTGAGCCCTGCCTCGGCAGCGACCTCGCGCATCGTGGCGGCGCCGAGGCCGGCCCGGGCGATGAGTCGCGCGGCCGCGTCGGTGAGCGCGAGCCGTCGCTCCTCGACATCGACCACCTTCGGCATCAACCGCATCGTAGTACGGCTGTTATGTATAAAGTCCGTGGCGTGGTTCGCCCGGCGTCTGCCGGTCATCGATCGTTGGGGGTTCTCGGATGGTGTGCACAGCGTCGACGGGTGACGTGCCGGTGCGGCGCCTGGCGCTCGGCAGCGACGTCGTCGATACCGACGTGCTCGTCGCCCACGTCGCCGACCCGTTTCGACTGACGATCTCGAGCGGGGTCGAAGACAGTCTGCGCAAGTGCGCCGACGAGGCGGCGGCAGTTTCCGCGGCCGGCGCGGCGTACGGGCGGACCACGGGTGTCGGGGCCAACCGCAACGTCGAGGCCGACGACAGCGACGGTGCCCACGGGCTGCGCCTGGTCCGATCGCACACCGCAGGCGGCGGTGCCGACCTGGGCGACGACGTCGCACGGGCCACCATGCTGGTGAGGGCTCACCAGCTCAGCCGTCCGGGGTCCGGCATCCCGTTCGAGACGTTCGAGGCGCTCGTGCGAGCGACCGCCGATGGCAGGGCGCCTGCGGTCCGGAGCTTCGGTGGAGTCGGTACGGGCGATATCACGGTGCTCGGCGAACTCGCTCTGTGCCTGCTGGGCGAGAGGCCATGGCGCGACGGCAGCAGCGGGCCCTACCTGGACGCGATCGGCGCCAACGCCGCGCTCGCGCTCATGAGTTCGAGCGCACCCACGCTGGCGGTTGCTGCGTTGGCCGCCGCCGAGCTACGCACCCTGGTCGCGGCGTCGGCAGTGGTCGCGTGCCTTGGTGCGGTCGCCGTCCGTGCCAATGCGCAGCAGTGGTCGGTGGCCGCTGCGGCGGCTCGTCCGTCCGACGCGTCGACGGCGGTGGCGGCTCGGATGCGTCGTCTGCTCGACGACTCGGCCTGGACGCCGGCTCGCACGCAGGACCCCTTCGCCTGGCGCTCGATGCCGTTCATCCTCGGTCCTGCGTTGCAGGCCGGTGACGCGCTGGTCGACGAGATCGACCGTGCCATCGATGCCTGCGCCGAGAACCCTCGGTTCACGGATGGGGGCGTTTGGCACCACGGGGCATTCCACCACACGAGCGTGGCTCTTGCCCTTGACACCTACCGGCTCGCCGTCACGCAGTGGCTCACCACGTCTCTGAGCCGCATGGTCAAGCTCAACGACCCCGCATACACGGGCCAGGCACGCTTCCTCGCCCACGGGCCAGCCGGCAGTTCTGGCTCGATGGTGCTCGAGTACACGGCGGCATCAGCGCTGGAAGACCTCCGCCACCGCGCCCACCCGGTCACACTCGACACGATCTCGATCTCCGTCGGCACCGAGGACCACGGGTCCTTCGCCTGGCGCGGTGCTCTTGCGCTGCGCGAGTCGGTCGACGCCGTGGGTGCCCTGTTGTCGTGCGAGCTGCTCACCGCCGTCCGTGCGGTGCGAGGTGCCGATGACCTCACGCTCGGCTCGTCCGTCCGAGCGATCCTCGACCGATGCGACGAACTCCCACCGCCCGGCGGCGACCGTCCCCTCATCGACGAGCTCCAGCTCGCGCGTCGGATCCTTCCGGTTCTGTCCGACCTCGGTGTCGGCTGACAGGGTGGTGTCTCAGGCCGTGACGGTGGCGGCCAGGAAGCCGGTGAGGCTTGCTGCGATCTCGGCATAGTGGTCCCAGAACCAGCGCAGACCGGCAACGACGACACCCGTCACTCGGGATGCTCAGCCCGATCGAGTACGAACGCCGTCACGCAGACAACCCCGCCCGCGATCAAGCAGCCTGATTGCGCAAAACCCAGGGCACACGAGAGCAGTCACCGATCGCGGGGCGCTTCACACCCCTGCCTTCCGGCGTTGAGCGCACCGACTCGAGCTGGGTGCGCCGTGACTAGTGTTCATTCATGTCCACCGCCTTCACGTCGCCGCCTTCGACGCTCGTCGAGTACCCGTTGTCGCCCACCATCGGCGCCGAGATACGAGGTGTCGACCTCCGCGACGAGTTGAGCGACGCCACCATCGCCGCCATCCGCAGCGCGCTGCTCCGTTGGAAGGTCATCTTCTTCCGCGATCAGCACATCACCACCGAGCAACACATCGCGTTCGCCCGCCGGTTCGGCGAACTGGAGATCCACCCGGCAACGCCGAAGTCGGCCGAGCACCCGGAGGTGCTGAGCATCACGCACGGCCCCGAGTCCCGTGGTCGCGAGAACAACTGGCACTCGGACGTGACCTGGCGGGTGGCGCCGTCGCTGGGTTCGGTGTTGCGTGCCATCGAGGTACCGCCGGTGGGTGGCGACACGTTGTTCTCCGACATGGAGCTGGCCTACGAGTCGTTGTCGCCGGCCATGCAGCAATGGGTGTGCACGCTCACTGCCACGCACGACATCGCGCGCGTGTTCGCGACGCGTTTAGGCAAGACCGCCGAGGAACTGCACGCGAAGTATCCGCCGCAGCATCACCCGGTGGTCCGAACGCACCCCGAGACCGGCCGCCGTTCGCTGTACGTCAACACTGGCTTCACCACCCACGTCGATGGGCTGTCGCCGTCGGAGAGCCAGTGGTTGCTAGGCCATCTCTACGCGCAGGCTGCAGTGCCGGAGCATCAGTGTCGGTTCCGTTGGGCGCCCGACTCGATCGCTTTCTGGGACAACCGCAGTTGCCAGCACTATGCCAGCAGCGACTACTTCCCAGCGGTGCGCACGATGGAGCGCGTCACCGTGGCGGGTGACAAGCCGTTCTTCGATCCCGGTCGCTGACCTCGGCCGCCCAACCGGAGATCCGTGAGCGGTGGCGCCGGTGTGAACCTCACGGAGGGCTGGGGTGGAGTGTCAGGCGGTGACGGTGTTGGCCAGGAAGCCGGTGAGCTTCGCGGCGATCTCGGCTCGCACGGCGGCGCCGGTCACGAGCACGTCAACAGCGGTCAGCGACGTGTGCGTGTGGCCAGCGATGCGGAGGTGCTCGACCGGTACCCCGGCAGCAATGAGCGCATCGGCGTAGGCGTTGCCCTCGTCGCGCAGCGGATCGAACTCGCAGGTGATCACCACGGCCGGGGGCAGACCATCGAGGCGCTCGGCGCGCAACGGTGACGCCCGCGGGTCGCTGCGCTGCGATTGGTCGGCGTAGTGGTCCCAGAACCAGCGCATCAACGCAGCGGTGAGCACGTAGCCCTCGCCGTTCTCGGTGTGCGACGGGTGCTCGACCACGCCGTCGGTGACCGGTGTGAGCAGCAGTTGTGCCGAAAGCGTCGGGCCTCCCGTGTCGCGGGCGATCTGCGCCACGACAGCAGCCAAGTTGGCACCTGCGCTCCAGCCGGCAACCGCGAGCCGACCAGGGATGCCACCGAGATCGGCCGCATGCTCTGCGACCCAGCGTGTGGCGGCGAGTGCGTCATCCACCGGTGCTGGGAAGCGGTGCTCCGGCGCGTGTCGGTAGTCGGCTGACACGATGATGGCGTCGGTGCGCACGCACAGATCGCGGCAGAAGGGATCGTCCGACGTTGCATCGCCGAGCACCCAGCCACCGCCGTGGAAGTAAACGACCACCGGGTGCGGCCCGGCAGTCGCGGGTCGGTAGAGGCGATACGCCAGGTCACCGCCCGGGCCGGGCAGCACACCATCGACGATCTCGCCCACCTCGGGGCCGGTCGGGGAGCTCTGCGCCAGCAACGCGCTGAAGGCTCGGGCGTCGGCGGGCGACATCGAATCCATCGTCGGCAGGTTGAGCTCCGACATCATCTGGAGCATCACGCCTACGTCGGGGGCGAGCCGGCGGATGACGCCGTCGACAGTCTTCGTGCCGGCAGGGCCACTGCGCTCGAAGCCGAGGAAGTCCTGCGCGACGACCTCGTCGCAGACACGCCGGTAGGCGTCGACCCCGCCGGGGTAGGGGAGGAACACGCGCGGCTTGCCGGGCACGTTCGCGCCCATGTACCACGAGTTGGCCTGGGGGAAGAGCGTGATGTCGGCGAACTCGTTGGTGTGCTGCACCCAGCCACTCACCGCTGTCGGTGTCGGCTCGATCGCATCGAACCCATCGGTGCGAAGCGTCGCCAAGGAGTCGGCGATCCAGTCGACGTGTTGCTCGATCGACACCATCATGTTCGACAGCACCGACGGGCTGCCCGGGCCGGTGATCATGAACAGGTTGGGGAATCCGTACGACATCAGCCCGAGGTAGGTCATCGGACCGTCGCTCCACGCCTGCTTGAGTGACACGCCGTCGCGACCGGTGATGTCGACGCTCACGACCGCACCGGTCATCGCGTCGAAGCCGGTGGCGAACACGATCGCGTCGAACTCGATCGATTCGTCGACGAGGTCGATACCGGTCTCGGTGATGGTGGAGATCGGGTGCTTGTGGAGATCGACGAGGCGGACGTGCGGGAGGTTGAACGTCTCGTAGTAGTTGGTGTCGACGCAGAGGCGCTTCGAACCGATGGGGTACGTCGTGGGGCACAGCGTCTCGGCCACGACCGGATCGTTGACCGTCGAGCGGATCTTGTTGCGCACGAACTCCGCGAGCAAGGCGTTTGCCTCGGGGTTGGCCAGGTGGTCGGAGAACGTACCGATGAACTCGACGATCCCGCCGGTCTGCCAGGCCTGCTCGTAGGCGGCGAGACGCTCCTCCTCGCTCACCGCGAGCGCACTCACCATCGACCGCTCGACCGGGACGCCGGCGCCCGACCAACGCTGCGACTCACGGTATGCGTCGCGCCCGACTGCATCGATCGCAGCACGCTTGGCCGTGGGCACGGCCCCGTTGCGAGCCGGGATCGAGAAGTTCGGCGTGCGCTGGAACACGGTCACCTGTGTGGCCTGGCTCGCGATGATCGGGGTCGACTGGATGGCCGACGAGCCCGTGCCGATGACGGCGACTCGCTTGCCGGTGAAGTCGACCCCCTCGTGCGGCCAACGGCTGGTGAGGTAGACGTCGCCACCGAAGCGTGCGGTGCCGTCGATGTCGATCTCCTTCGGCACCGACAGGCAACCCGTCGCCATCACGAGGTGACGACCCACGAGTGCCTCGCCGGTCGACGTCTGGACGTGCCAGCGAGACGTCGACTCGTCCCACGTTGCCGACGAGACGCGGGTGCCGAAGGTGATGTCGCGCCGCAGGTCGTGCTTGTCGGCGACGTGCTGCGCATAGCGAAGGATCTCGGGCTGAGGGGCGTACTTCTCCGACCACTGCCACTGCTCGTCGAGCTCGCGATCGAACGAGTACGAGTAGTCGAGGCTCTGGATGTCGCAGCGGGCACCGGGATACCGGTTCCAGTACCACGTGCCACCGACGTCATCGCCGGCCTCGAGCACCCGCGTGGTCATGCCCAGACCACGCAGACGGTGCAACAGGTACATGCCGGCGATGCCGGCGCCGACGACGATCACGTCGACGTCAGGACTGCTGTTCTCGGATGCGCTCATGGCCACTCCTTGTGCGGACGATCACCCCAACCGTCGGCCTGGCCATCGTGCCACAGCACGCCCGCCCACGGTCGACACGGGCGCCGGTTCGGTTAGGGGAACCAGCCAGTGATGTCGACGATCAGGTGGGTTGGCGCTGAGTTGAAGAGGCAAACGTTGCCCTGCGCACCCACTTTCACGATCACCGCATTCGGAATCGTCTGTCCGCTCACATAGTTCACGTTCGATGAGTTCGGAAGCGTCGAGCCGCACGGGTACACGGTGATGTAGCCGGCCCCCGCCGCTTCGGTGACGGTGACGTTGAGTACGACGGCAGACGCGTTCGTCGGTACCGAACCGCCGGTGACGGTGACGGGGGTGACCGTGCCGGCCGGTCGGAACGAGGCTGGCCGAGTCTCGAGCAGACGGTTCGGGTAGACCGGACCGAACGTGCTGCCAGCCGGGAACCAGCCGTTGACGTCGACGATCACGTTCGTGGGCACACTGCTGTACACACAGACCGCTCCGCCAGTGCCGACGCCGACGATGACGGCGTTCGCGATCGCTTGCCCGGCTCGGAAGTTGACGTTCGACGCCGTCGGCACCGGTGACCCGCACGGGTAGACAGTCACGTAACCATCGGCGACAGGTTCAGTGACGGTGACGTTGAGCGCAACGGCCTTCGCGTCGGTGGGAACACTGCTCCAACCCCCGACTGTGATGGCGCCGCTGGTGATCCGTCCGCTCGACCGCGTGTCGACAATTCGGTCGGGTGTCATCGGGACGAAGCCGGTACCGGTCGAGGTGTAGCCCGCCACGTCGATGAGAAGGTCGGTCGATCCGTTGGTGACAACACAGACCGCTCCATTCGCGCCGAGCTTCACGATGGCCGCATTCGCGATCGTCTGGCCGGCAACGAAGTTGACGTTGGAGGTGTTGGGTACCGCTTCGCCACAGGGGTACACGGTGACGTAGCCGCCGGTTCGAGCCTCGACGATGGTGACGTTCAACGCTGCGGCCGTCGCTGAGCCAGCCACTCCCGATCGTCCTGCGACGGGAACGGACAGGACGGACCCAGCGGTGAGCACGCTGGCCGTTTGCCGCGTGTCGTGGAGCCGGTCAGAGTCGACCGGCGTCACCCGGTCGATCACCCGTGGCACGTTGAGCAGTTTGTTCGGATCGGGGAAGCCCACACTCGTCAACGCCCCCGGGGTGGTGGCCGCGTCGATGCCGCCCCACACCTGCGCCGGTGTGCTGTTCGGCGAGGTCTGCAGGAAGAGCGCAGCTGCGCCAGCCACATGGGGTGTCGCCATGGAGGTGCCCGACATCAAGACAGACCCGTTGGTGGATTGCCAATCGGCTGACTGAATGTGCACGCCCGGGGCGAACAGGTCAGTGCAGGTGCCGCGACTGGAAAAGGCCGCAGCTCGGTCGCTGCTGTCGGACGCACCGACCGTGATCGCATCCGGAACCCGTGCCGGGCTGATGCTGCAGCTCGAAATGCCCTGACCAGCGCTGTTGCCGGCGGCCACGACCACCGTGATGCCGTCGGCGATCATTCTGTTCACTGCGTCGTCCGCCGCCGGGCTTCCGCTGCCGCCGAGGCTCATGTTGACGACAGCGGGGGTGCCGGCTTGGTGGTCGTTGATGATCCAGTTCGCAGCCTGGATGGTGCTGATGGTCCACCCAGATCCGTCGCAGTCGAGCACGCGCAGCGGCACGATCGTCACCTGCTTGGCGACGCCGTATGTGCTGCCGGCGAGTGTGCCGGCGACGTGCGTGCCGTGGCCGTTGCAGTCCGAGCCCGTGCCGTCGACGAAGTCGGCACCTGCGAGCACCCTCCCGGCGAAGTCGGCGTGCCCGCGGTTGATGCCAGTGTCGATGATGTATGCGGTCACGCCGGCGCCGGTGGCTGCCGGGCCGTAGAGGTTGTCGAGGGGGAGGGCGCGTTGGTCGATCCGGTCGAGACCCCACGGCGGGTTGCTCTGGTCTCCGAGGGCGTAGATGGGGAGATCGGGCCCGACGGTGATGCCGGGCAGCGCGTCAAGTGAGCGAGCTTCGGCCGACGACAACTGGGCGCCGAAGCCGTCGAGCGGTCCGCTCCACACCTCACTCGGAGCTTCACCGAGATTGCCAAGCTGGTCGAGCGCCACGTCGAGGGTGCGCTCACCGGTGGCGCTCACGATGTAGTTGGTCTCCGGTGAGGACGGCGCCGGGGCGGCGACTGCTGCGCTCACCGACGACAGCGCAATCCCAACGGGGAGCAGGAGGACGCCCAGACGCCGAGCCGCGATCGAGCGCGGCGTACCCCGATGTCGGTGGTTTGACTGCCTCATCGCGCTCGCACCATCGTCCGCATCCGTTCGTTCATCGGCTGCTCCCTCTCCGATGTTGAGCACTCATCTGGATGACCATCGTTCACGAGCGAGCTCGTAGATCCCCTGATCGAACGAGAACTCCACCATGTTGCCGTCCGGATCGGTAAGTGCGCAGACGTACCCCACCGGGTCGGGGAGCTGCTCGGGTGGCCATTCGAGACATCCGGCAGCAGCGCCGAGTGCGGCCACCGCGTCGACGTCGGCCTGTGTGGGCAGCTCGATGCCGAGATGAGCGAACGGCGCCAGTGTCGCGTGTTGGCTCGCCACGTCCTGATGAAAGCTCACGAGCACGAGGATGAATGGGCGATCAGCGCCATCCGGGTCGCCGAGCCACACGGCGTCGCCGTCGGGGTCGCTGCGACGATCGAGACGACGCAGCGGTGTGTAGATCTCGTACCAGTCGGCCGACGCGTCGACGTCACGCACCGGGAGGGCGACGTGGGTCCAGCGCGCTGTGGCAGGGCGTCGCCGATCCTGTGGTGTTGGATCGGTCATGGCGCGACATTGGCACAGGTTCGGGGGCTGTGTACGCCGGTGACAGGATGCACGCATGGGCGATGCGGCTGACCTGCAGTCATGGACGGTGATCGCTCAGAACCTGCCGGAGCACGCGACCAATCCGATCCACACCGACGTCGGGGCCCAGGCCGCCGGCTTCCCGCGGGCGCTCGTCGCCGGCGTCACCACGTACGCGTACCTCACCCACCCGGCAGCTGCCGGTTGGGGCCTCGACTGGCTCGAGCGGGGCGGCGGCGAGGTGCGGTTCCGCCGACCGGTGTTCGACGGTGACCAGCTCGAATGTCGGCCCGTCGTCGACGAGGGCGCAGCGATGATCGCCGGCATCACCGGCATCACCGGCATCACCGGCGCTGACGGCGCCGCGGATGGCGACCAGCCTCGGGCCGTGTTCGAGCTGACCCGACAGGCGGCCGGGCCGACCCTGCGTGACGGTGAACCGCTGCCGCTACACCGCATTCGGCTCGAGGGCGAGTGGGGGAGCGGCTACGGCTCGCGTGCCGGGGATCCGCTCGACCTCTACGAGCGCCACGGCATCGTGCACCCCGCCGTCTGGCCAGCGCTCGCGAACCGGGTAGTGCATGCAGAGGTCGCCCGTGGACCGTGGATCCACACCCGCAGCATCATCCGGCACCACGCGCTGGGGCGCGTCGGTCGGGAGGCGATCATCCGAGCGCACGTCGTTCGCCGTTTCGAGGCGCACGGCGAACGGGCGGTGCTCGACGTCATGATCGAGGTGGACGGCGAGGTCGTTGCATCGCTCGAGCACGAGGCGATCGTTGCCCTGCCATAAACGACGCGGTGCGGTAGCCAGTCGCCGCGGCAATCGTCTACCGTGCCGCACGTGATCCGGACGACACCCTTCCACGACCGGCTCGCCGCGCTCAACGAGACCGGCCTGTTCCAGCACTGGTCGGCGCACCTGGTGTCGAGCATGTTCCAGCTCGACGACAAGGCTGAGTACTTCGCGGTGCGCAACAGCGCCGGCCTGATCGATACCTCGCCGCTCTACACCTACCGGATCGCTGGCCCAGATGCCGAACGATTGCTGGCGGGCACGCTCGCCCGCGACGTGCGTACGTGCGTTGATGGTCAGGCGCAGTACACCGTGTGGTGCGACGACGACGGCTACGTCATCGAAGACGGTGTGGTGTTCCGCCATGCCCACGACGACTATTGGCTGACTGCGGCCGAGCCGAACCTCACCTGGTTCGAACAGCACGCCGTGGGTCTCGACGTCGTGCTCACCGACATCTCAGCGAGCCTTGGCGCACTGGCGGTCCAGGGCCCGAGGTCGGCCGCGATCCTCGCTGCGCTCGCACCAGAGGTGCCCGCCCTGCGTCCGTTTCGTCATATCCAAGCCGAGATCGGTGGCCGGCCCGTGGTCATTTCTCGCACCGGCTACACCGGCGACCTCGGCTACGAGGTGTGGGTCGAGGCCGAGCACGCCGAGGCCGTGTTCGATGCGATCTGGGCCGAGGGGCGCAAGCATCTCCTCACCCCGGTCGGTCAGCAGGCGTTCCTGTCGTTGCGGATCGAGGCCGGTCTGCTGATGGTGGGTCAGGATTTCGTCTCGAGCCGGTACGCCTTCACCGACTCAGACCGGCTGAGCCCGCTCGAGCTCGGTTTGGGCTGGATGATGCGCGACCTCGTCACCACCGAGCGGGCCTTCATCGGGCGCGCTGCGCTTCGTCGTGAAGTGGAGTCCGGCTCGTCGCGGTGGGCACAGGTTGGCATCGAGGTCGGTTGGCGCGAGTGGGACGCTCTGCACTGCGAGCGCGGCCTCATCCCACCCAAGGACCACACACCCACTCCCTGGGAGATGATGCTCTTCGGAGCCGAGCGTGAGCTGCTTGGCCACACCACGAGCTTCCTGTACTCGCCGGTGCTGCAGCGTCACATCGGGATGGCGCGCGTGCGCCCGGATGTCGCGACCGTTGGCACCCCGCTCCGACTTGAGATCACCGTCGACCACCGCACCGAGACCGTCGGTGCACAGGTCGTGCGCACCCCGTTCTTCAACCCGCCCAGAAAGACAGCGTGACGCCCATGAGCGACAGCACCTCCTACGACGCGATCGTCATCGGTGGCGGGCACAACGGGCTCGTCAACGGTGCCTACCTGGCGAGGGCAGGGCTCCGAACGCTGATCCTCGAACGGCGTCACCTCGTCGGTGGTGCTGCGATCACCGAGGAACTCGTCCCTGGCTTCCACTTCACGACCTTCTCATACGCGATCAGCCTGCTGCGTCCCGACATCGTCCAGGAGCTCGATCTCGTCCGCCACGGCTACCTGCCGCTGCACATGGCGACCACATTCGCCCCCGGCGACAACGGCGACTACCTGCTGTTCGGCAAGGACCGGAACGCGACGATCCAGGAGATCGCACGTCACTCGCGACGCGACGCCGATGCGCTCGACCAGTACGAGCACGACATCACGCAGGTCGTCCAGGCGATCAAGCCGCTGTTCGACAGCATTCCGCCGAACCTGTTCAGTGATGAGCCCAGTGACGCCCTTGCGCTCGCCGAGCTCGCCAAGCACCTCAAGGGGCTGCCGAAGCGCGTGCTCCACAACACGGTGCGGCTCCTCACCGCCAGCGCGGCCGACTTCCTCGACGACTACTTCGAGACGGACCTGCTGAAGGGGTTGTTCAGCTCGTCGGGGATCATCGGTTCGAAGGTGGGCCCGCGTTCACAAGGGTCTGGGTTGGTCTTGCTGTTCCACCACATGGGCGAACAGGACGGCATCTTCGGCGAGTGGGGATTCCACAAGGGCGGCAACGGGGGATTCACGCAGGTGCTCGCGCGTGCCGCCCAGGCGTTCGGGGCAGAGATCAAGCTCGAGGCGCCCGTGGCGAACGTGATCACGACGAACGGCCGCACGACCGGTGTCGCGCTCGCCGACGGCACGGAACTGCATGCGCCGATCGTGGTGAGTGCGCTCGACCCGCGGCGCACCTTCCTCGAACTGGTGGACCGCAGCGAGTTGCCCGCCGACCTCGTCGAGTCCATCGGCCGGTACAAGTTCCAGGGCACATCCTCGAAGGTCAACTTCGCGCTCGATGGACTTCCGAGTTTCCCCGCACTCGGTGCCCGCAACGACTACTTCCGCGGGTTCACGAACGTCGCTCCGTCGATGGACTACCTCGAGCGAGCCTTCGACGATGCCAAGTACGGCTGGTACTCGACGCATCCCTACATCGATGCCTGTGTCCAGTCGACGGTCGACCCCGACATGGCGCCACCTGGCAAGCACGTCATGTCGTGCTTCGTCCACTACACGCCGTACCAGCTGAAGGGCAGCGACTGGGACACCGAACGCCAGGGCCTCGGCGACACCGTCCAGGCGCAGATCGAGTCGATCTTCCCCGGCTTCGGCAACCTGGTGGTGCACCGCGAAGTGGTCACCCCGCTCGACATCGAACGCGTGGTCGGCCTGTCGGAAGGAAACATCTTCGCGGGAGAGTTGTTCTCCCCACAGATGTACTTCTTCCGTCCCGCTCCCGGCTGGAACCAATACCGCACGCCGATCCACGGCTACTACCAGTGCGGTTCGGGCACTCATCCGGGCGGCTGCGTCACCGGTGGACCCGGCCGACTGGCCGCCCAGCAGATCCTCGGCGATCGACGGTGAGCTCGTCGCCGGTTCTCCAGCAGTTCCCGATCGGGTTCCAATGGCCGACCGTCGATCCGTTCCTGTTCTGCGTCCATCACCTCGATCAGTATCCGAAGGGCAACGGTCGACAGGGCCCCGATGCATCGCTGGCCGGGCGAGAGATCGGTAGCGACTTCGCAGGCCTCGACGGGTGGCGGATGTACCACGGCCGCGACGTGCCGGGCTTCCCCCAGCACCCGCACCGCGGCTTCGAGACCATCACCTACGTGCGGCGCGGCCTCATCGATCACAGCGACTCGCTCGGTGCAACCGCGCGCTTCGGCCGAGGCGACGTGCAATGGCTCACGGCGGGCAGCGGCATCGTGCACAGCGAGATGTTCCCGCTGCTCGACGATGAGGCGCCCAACACCGTCGAGCTGTTCCAGATCTGGCTCAACCTGTCGCGGGTCGACAAGATGGCCGACCCCCACTTCTCGATGCTCTGGTCGGAGGAACTCCCCGTCATCGCCCACGTCGACGACGCCGGGAGGCGGGCAGAGATCACGGTGGTGGCGGGCGAGCTGGAGGGTCACCGCCCGCCTGCACCGCCGCCGAGTTCGTGGGCGTCGAGACCCGACAGTGACCTCGTCGTCTGGCACGTGGTCCTCGACGACGGGGCGACCTGGACGATGCCGCCAGCTGCCGGCGCCGACACGCTGCGCGTGGTGTACGTGTTCGGCGGTGGATCGCTCGACATCGACGGGTTTCGAGTCGACGCCGGTAACGGCGCGCTGATCGAACCACACGAACCGCGGGTCCTCGGTGGCGTGGGCGGGGTCGAGGTGCTCGTCCTCCAAGGACGTCCGATCGGTGAGCCCGTCGCGCAGCACGGTCCGTTCGTGCTCAACGATCGCGCCGGCATCGAGCAAGCGTTCCGCGACTACCAGACGACGGGCTTCGGCGGTTGGCCCTGGCCGAGCGACGAGCCCGTTCACGGCACGGATGGTCAGCGGTTCGCGCGACGACCCGACGGCACCGTCGAGCGGCCCGAGCCCGGCTCGGTCGTGGCGACTCGATAGCGGAGGAGCAGGGCCGGAGCGAGGTACTCAGGTCGCGTGCGCCGGTGTGGGCGGTCCCCACGACGATGACGCCAACGAGGGCGGAGCCATCGGTGCTGCGGCGACGTCCAATCCGACTCGCTGTTCATAGAGGACACGCCGCATCGCGGCGGCCTCGAGCGGGCGGGAGAACAAGAATCCCTGCACGTAGGTGCAGCCCATCACGCCAAGCGTCTCCGCGTGACGCTGGTCTTCGATGCCCTCGCCGATCGTTTCGAGTCCGAGGTTGTTGGCCATGGCGACGATGGTGCGGGTCAACGCTCGATCGCGTGGGTGATCGAGCGCCTGGACGAACTCACGGTCAATCTTGATGATGTCGAGGGGGAGACGCTGCACGTACGACAGCGAGCTGTACCCGGTCCCGAAGTCGTCGAGCGCGATGCGCACTCCGAGTTGACGGAGGCGGACGAGCTCCTCGGCGACGCCGTCAGGATCGTCGATGAGTGTCGACTCGGTGATCTCCAGCACCAGCCGGTGCGGATCGAGCTCACTCTCCACCAGCGCAGAGCGAACATGGTCGACCAGCGATGCACCGCGTAGCTGGCTGCCGGAGACGTTGACGGTGATGAACACATCATTCGGCATCGTGGCCGCGGTCAAACAAGCCTGGCGGATCGACCACCAGCCGATGGGGATGATCACCCCGGTCTGCTCTGCGATGCTGATGAAGTCGGTCGGTTGGATCGGCCCGTACACATGGTGGTTCCAGCGAATCAGCGCCTCCGCGCCGACGACCACGCCGTCTTCCATGCGGAGAATCGGTTGGTAAACGAGGTTGAACTGATTGCGTCCGAGCGCCGTGAGGAGATCGCGCCGGTACTCCTCGGTGCGGGCAACCTCGCGCTCGAGATGCGCGTCGAACACCTCGATGACGCCCTTGCCGCGCCGCTTGGCTCGATACATCGCGAGGTCGGCGTTGCGAAGGAGCGCCGATGCGTTGTCGCCTGCCTCGGGTCGAGCGATGCCGATGCTGCACGACCCTGACACGGAGTTGAAGTGGTTCAACAGGACCGGCGAGCGAAGATCCTCCATCGCGTCCTTCGCGAACTCGGCCGCCTGGGCGAGCGACGACGCACGGAGGATCACGGCGAACTCGTCGCCACCGAGGCGTGCCACGAGCCCCAGTTCCGGCGGGAACCGGTGCGACAGTCGCGCGCCCACGGACCGCAGCAGCACGTCGCCAGCTTCGTGGCCGAGTGAGTCGTTGATCGACTTGAAGTCGTCGAGGTCGATGAACATCACGATCGGGGTTCTGCCGCCCGCGAGTTGGTCGGTGAGCGTGGCGAGGAACTGGCCCCGGTTGGCGAGTCCGGTGAGCTCATCGTGGTCGGCGCGGAAGCGCAACTGATGCTGCAGTTCGCGTGTGTCGGTCACGTCGCGGAGATTGAGGACGATGCCGGCGATCGCAGGGTTGTGGTTCAAGTTCACCGCGCTCAGCATCATCAGCAGCGAGCGACCGTTGGCGTGGGTCGCGGCCACCTCGATTTCGTCGAGGTGCTCGTCGGGTTCGAGCGCTCGCAACTGGAGAATCACCTGACTCCAGCTCCCACCGGTCGGCTCCACCGGCAGGTCGTAGACGGACCATCGGAACCAGCGATCGCTTTCGTACCCCAGCACGTGGGTGATCGCGCCGCTCGTGTACGAGATGCGGCCGAAGCTGTCGACGACGACCACCACGTCGCGCGACCTGTCGACCAGCGAAGCGAGTCGGTCGGCCCCGCGCACCTCGGTGAGGTCGCGCACGTCGATCGCGAGTACCCACAGGTGTGCAATCGCCAAGCAGGTCACCAGCATCGCTACGAGGGATGCGGCGACCACCAGGTTGCGATAGGGGCTCTCGCGCATCAACAGATCGATGACCACGATCTGCGGCACGATCGCACAGCACATCATGGCGCCAAGGCGAACCCGGTCGAGCTTGACGATCGTCGGCTCGGTCACGGCGGCAGCCGTATCCGGGGCGAGTGACGCCGCGGCGAGCAACACCAATGACAGCGCAGTGAGCACCATCGCCGGCAAGCTTGCCGTTCCGGTCATCGCTTCCCAGTAGTGGACGCCGTTGGCGATGAGCCGTGCGAGCAGCCCCGCCAGCAGCAAGAGCATCGCCTTGCTTCGTGCATCGAGCCCGAGCGCCAAACGTGCCGCGAGCGCCACCAGCAGCAGGTCACTTGCGGGTAGGCCCAACGACAGGAGGCGATCGAGCCGTTCGAGGGATGACGCCTCGATCGCGGGAACGAGGACGTACACGCTGAGCCCGAGCCCCACGGCGAGTGACACCACAAGCGCCTCGATCGCCAGGTACCGATTGCGGGTGAGCGAACGAGCCGCGAGCATCGCCCACAACGCCACGGCGAGCAGCGTGCGGTCGGGTGCGCTGAGCACCGCACTGAACTGTCGGGCCAGGCCTGGGTCGAGGCTGCCTCCGAGCAGATCGACGGCCGAGAACGCGGCGGTGATCAGGCACGATGCGGCAACCGCAAGCCAGGCGTCCGACTTCGCCGTGCCTCGGCGCCGATGGACGCTCCACAGCACGACGAGCGTGGCGACGGTCGCAACGCCGACGATGACGGCGGGGTACGGAGACGGAGTGGTGCCCGTACGCCATGCAAAAAGAATGCTGACCGCGACGGATGCGGTGACCAACAGCGCCGCAGCAGGTCGTCTCAGGCGCGCAGTCATCGGATGAGATCGTCCGGAAAGCGCTTCGATGCGCCATCATCGGGTGACCCGGGTGTCCCCCGGCTCACCCACCTGGTCAATCTCCGGCGGTGAGCGGATCGAGTGTCAGTTCCGGCTCGTCGCTGAGGAGTCGTTGGAGCCGGTACTTGTTCTCGAAGAGAGCGACGGTGGTGCCGTCGCCGCGGGTGAGAATGCGGATCCCTCCGATCTGGCGCAAGCGTTCGGTACTGGCTGCGTCGGTCGCCCGAATCGCCTGGTACGGCGATCCGGTGAGCTCGACAGGTGCGTTGAACTCGGCATCGAGGCGGTGTGCGAAAACCTCGAACTGCAGTTGCCCGACGGCAGCAAGGACGAGGGACGAGTCACCCATGTCGGGATCGCGGAGTACCTGGACAACGCCCTCTTCCTCGAGCACCTCGATGCCGCGACGGAACTGCTTGGAGCGTCCGGTGTCGAGTGGCCGGGCACCGGTGAAGAGCTCGGGAGCGAACGATGGCAGCCCGGGGAACTGCACGGGTTCCCCCTCGTACAGGGTGTCGCCGATCCGGAGGTCGGTGGCATTGACGAAGCCGACCACGTCACCGGGGAAGGCCTCCTCGACGGTCGACCGCTCGGCGCCGAACACGGTGGAGGCGTACTTCGTGGCGAATGGACGGCCCGTACGAGCGATGGTCATCGTCATGCCGCGTTCGAAGTGACCGCTGCAGATGCGGGCAAACGCCAGTCGGTCGCGATGCGATTTGTCCATGTTGGCCTGCACCTTGAACACGAACGCACTGCAGCCGGCCTCGAGCGGTCGGGCGTCCCCATCGCGGTCGGGGCGCGGCGGTGGCGCTGGCACGAGTTCGACGATCGCGTCGAGGATGTGGCGCACACCGAAGTCGGTGAGGGCCGAGCCGGCGAACACCGGTGTCGACCGCCCGGCAAGGAACGAGGGGAGGTCGAGGTCGGCGCCGACGGCGTCGAGGAGATCGCACCCGTCCATCGCGCGCTGCCATGCCTTGCCTTCTTCAGCGGCGGCACGCTCGAACGACACGAGTTCCTCGGGCGCCATCGTTGACCCTCGGGCGGTGCGGGTGAATCGGCTGAAGATGGCTCGCCGACGATCGATCACCCCGCGGAAGTCGTCCCCGTCGCCCACCGGCCAGGTGATCGGTGTGGGGCGCAGGTCGATCTGGGTCTCGATCTCGTCGAGGAGCTCGAGCGGATCGCGGCTCGGCCGGTCGAATTTGTTGAGGAACGTCAGCACCGGGAGGTTGCGACTGCGGCACACCTCGAACAGCTTGCGCGTCTGGGGTTCGATGCCCTTTGCTGCGTCGAGGACCATCACGACGGCATCGACGGCAGCGAGCACCCGATACGTGTCTTCGCTGAAGTCCTTGTGGCCGGGGGTGTCGAGGAGGTTGATGACGTGTGCGCCGTACTCGAACTGCATGGCGGCCGAGGTGATGGAGATCCCACGGGTCTGCTCGAGCTCCATCCAGTCACTGGTGGCCGAACGTCCGCCGGACTTCGCCTTCACCGACCCGGCGGTGACCACTGCGCCTGCGTTGAGCAGGAACTTCTCGGTGAGCGTCGTCTTGCCGGCGTCGGGATGGCTGATGATGGCGAAGGTCCGTCGGCGGCCGGCCTCGGCGATCAGGTCGGCAGGTCTCACGTTGGTCCAGGCTACGGCGTGTGCATGCGGCCAGGCGGTAACTTCGTGGGCATGCTCCGGTCGCGCCTCCTGGTCTTCAGCGTGCTCACGGGCGTGTTCGCCTCCGGCTACGGCGTCATGTTCACCGTGCTCGACGACTACCGCGACAAATACGGCATCTCGGCTGCGGCACTTGGCGCGGTGGTTGCCGTGGGCTTCTTCGCATCGTTCCTCGCGCAGATATTCCTTGCTCCACTCGCCGATCGCGGCTTCGCCCGGCGTCTGGTGGTGATCGGCATGGCGATCAACGTGGTCGGTCTCATCGGCATGGGGTTTGGCACGACGCTGTCAGTGTTGCTGATCTCGCGCATCGTCACCGGTATCGCGACCGGGCTCGCGCTTCCCGCGATGCGACGCATCGTCATCCTCAGCGACCCGGAGAACCTGGGGCGCAACGTCGGCAACCTGCTTGCGTTCGACGTTGCCGGTTTCGCGTTCGGCCCAGCGATCTCCGCAGTGCTGGTCGGGCCGTTCGGCATTGCTGCGCCGTTCCTCGTGATCGCTGCGATCATGGTCGTTCTGCTGCCGGTCGTGGCTCGATTCGATGTCGACGAAAGTGAACGTTCAAGCACGACGAATGCCCGGTTCGCATTCGACCTGCTCGCGTCGAAGCCATACGTGGGCGCGCTGTGCCTCGGTGCCGGCCTCTTCGTGATGATCGGCACGTTCGATGCACTGTGGGTGCTCGTGCTCGACGACCTCAGGACTGCCGACTGGATCGCCAACCTCGGCATCGTGCTGTTCGCGGTGCCGATGGTGTTGCTCAGCTCGTACGGCGGTCGGTTGTCGCAACGAGTGGGGCCGTTCCGTGTCGGCTCGGTCGGTCTCATCATCGCCAGCGTGTTCATGTTCATGTACGGCCATCTCCCGAGTGGTGCCGCGATGTTCGCGGTGGCGATGCTGCATGCGCTCAACGACGGCCTCACGGTGTCGAGCAGCGGTATCGCCGTCGGCATGGTGTCGCCCGACGATCGGATGGCCGGCGCACAGGGTCTCCTCGGTGGCACGCAAACCCTCGTCGGCGGCATCGCTGCTCTCACCGCGGGGCTGCTCTACGAAGCGGGTGGTCGGGCGATCGCGTACACGGTGTGCGCGGTCGTGGTGTTCGTGCTCGCGGTGTTCGGATGGCGCCTCGGACGGCACACCACACCAGTGGCAATTGATACCGTCCCGGAATGCACCTCGGCCTCCTGATCTTCCCCACCGATAAGGGCATCCAGCCCGTCGAACTCGCGAAGGAAGCCGAGGCACGCGGCTTCTCGTCGCTCTGGTTCCCCGAGCATTCGCACATCCCCGTTTCCCGACGTACGCCGTGGGGTGGTCGAGAGGGAGCGCCGCCGTTGCCGGAGGAGTACTGGCGCACGCACGACCAGTTCCTTGCGCTCGCCGCAGCGGCGGCGGTCACTGAGCGGATCCAACTCGGCACCGGCATCACGCTCGTCGCGCAACGAGATCCGATCTGGCTCGCGAAGGAAGTGGCAACCCTCGACCAGCTCTCGAACGGGCGGTTCCTCTTTGGGATTGGCTACGGCTGGAACCACGAGGAGATGGAGGACCACGGGGTCGAGCCGCGCACCCGCCGCAAATTGGTGCGCGAGAAGATCCTCGCCTGCAAGGAGCTGTGGACGCAGGAAGAGGCGTCGTTCCATGGCGAGTTCGTCAACTTCGAGGCCTCGTGGAGTTGGCCGAAGCCGGTCCAGTTCCCGCACCCGCCGATCATCGTGGGTGCATCCGCGACCGAGCTGCACTTCCGGCACATCACCGAGTACGGCGACGCATGGATGCCGATCCAGGGTCGCTTCCCGATCGACGAGGGATGGACGGCGCTCACCACGTATGCAAGCGAGCACGGCCGTGACCCGTCGACGCTGCAGCTCGGCGTGTTCGGTGCACGACCGGACGCCGACAACCTGTCGGGGTTGCGCGACCTCGGCGCGTCGTGGGTGGCGCTCGGCCTGCCCCCGCTCGATCGCGACGCTGCGCTGCGAGCGCTCGACGCCTACGCGCCGTTGGTCGCCGAGTTCAACGCCTGATCACGCCCGAGGCTTCTTGGCGCGGCTCGGTGCCACCCGCGGCGCCTCGCCCGCCATCTTCGGGTACACCGGTGGCCACGGCGCGTCCGGAAGCCCGGCGGCCTCGTCGCGCCGCACAAGTTCGAGGAGTGGCTCGAGCGTCTGCGGTTCGTCATCGATCGTCGCCCACGGGTCACCGTGTTCGGCGATGCGGGCAGGCACCGTAGCAATGGTGAGATCGTCGGTGCGGACGTTTTCGAGGTCGTCCCATGCGAACCCGCACGACACTGGCGCAACCTCCCGCGCACGAACCGACCACGGGGCGAACACCGTCTTGTGCGGCGCGTTCTGATTGAAGTCGATGAAGATCCGCTCGCCACGCTCTTCCTTCCACCACGAATCGGTGATGAGATCGACGCGTCGGCGCGCGAGTTCTCGTGCCACCGCCACGGCTGCGCTGCGCACCGCAACGCTGTCCCAGCGGGGGAGGAGTCGGACGTAGACGTGGAGGCCGCGGCTGCCGGTCGTCTTCACATACGACCGGATGCCGAGTTCGTCGAACAGGCGCTTCGTCTCGAGTGCGGTCTCTTGCGCCATGGTGAACGTGGTGCCCGGCCCGGGGTCGAGGTCGATGCGCAGCTCGTCGCAGTGCTCCTGGTCGCTGATCCGGTACGGCCACGAATGGAAACCGATGCAGCCGAGGTTGACGGCCCAGATGAGGTGCGCGAGATCGGCGATCACCAGCGCGTTCGAGGTGGTCCCGTTCGGTGTGCTGACGATCGTCGTGGTGAGCCATTCGGGTGCCCCGTCGGGCATCCGCTTCTGGAAGAACGACGAACCACTCGCCCCATTCGGAAACCGTTGCAGCAGCACCGGCCGGTCGCGCATCTGCCGCATCACCGTCGCTTCCATGGCGAGGTAGTAGCGGACGACGTCGATCTTGGTAGCGCCCACCGATGGGAAGAACACTTTCTGCGGATGGGTGATCATCACCTCCCGCCCGGCGACGTGCACCACCTCCGGAGCATCGTCACCAGCGTCGTCGGCTCGGGCCATCGCGCCACCGTACCCAGCCTGCTGACCGGCGACGCGACGGCCGCTACGGTCGTCGTCGGTGACTCCGACCAACGTGACCGCTCCGATGCAGGGAACCGTCGTGCTCGTCGACGTGGTGCCTGGCGACGTGGTGCGCGCCGGCCAGCAGCTGCTGCTCGTCGAGTCGATGAAGATGCATCACGCGATCGAGTCGCCGGCGTCGGGAGTCGTCGAGGCGGTGGGCGTCGCTATCGGCAACACGGTGGCGATCGGCGACGTGGTGGTCACCATTGCGGCGAGCGTGGTCGCGCCAGCGGGCATCGCGCCCGATGCGGCGATCGACCTCGACGTCATCCGTCCCGATCTCGACGAGGTGCGGATTCGTCACGACGTGGGCCTCGACGCAGCGCGACCTGATGCGGTTGCACGTCGGCGAAGCGTCGGTCGTCGCACCGCCCGCGAGAATGTGAGCGACCTCGTCGACGCGGGAACGTTCGTCGAGTACGGGCCGGG
>JBMOFX010000009.1:0-22819 GCA_049318665.1 Ilumatobacteraceae bacterium
GGCTGCGTCAACGGCAGCGACGGCATGGAGGCGAGCGGTCGCAAAGTAGGGGACGCTCACGAGGTGGGGCTGCACGAGCAACTCGATCTCGGTGCAGCCGGCGATGATTCCTTCGCAGCCCCTGTCGATCATGTTCTCGATGATGGTGAGGTAACGCGCCCGCGACTCATCGCGAACGATGCCGCGGACGAGCTCGTCGTAGATCACGTCATGGATCACCGTGCGCTCGTCGTCGTCGGGGATCTGCACACGGATCCCGTGCAGATCCTCCAGGCGCTCGCGGTAGAAGGGGAGTTCCATCGTGTAGCGGGTTCCGAGGAGGCCGACCGTTCCGATGCCCTCTCGGCCGATGGCGGCTGCAGTTGCATCAGCAATGTGGAGTACCGGTACGGGGGTGGCGCCGGCGATCGCATCGAACACCCGATGCATCGAGTTCGTACACAGGACCAGTAGTTCGGCGCCGGCTTGGGTGAGGGTGCGTGCCGCGTCGGCCAACAACAGCCCGGCGGATGCCCAGTCGTTGCGCGTCTGCAGTTCCTCGATGTCGGCGAAGTCGAACGAGCGGATGATCAAGTCGGCCGAGTGGACACCGCCGAGACGGCGGCGGACCTCTTCATTGATGATCCGCTCGTACTCGATCGATGACTCCCAGCTCATGCCGCCGATCAAGCCGATGCGCTTCATGGGCTGACACCGTCTGAGAAGCAGTTCGTGAGGAACGTCATCAGCGGTGCCGTCATCACGTCGTCGCCAGGTGCACCGATCATCGTGTTGACCTCGCCATGGGTGAGTGAGCGGGCATCGATCGTGGTGGCCTCGATCCCGTTCGCCGCGAGGGTCGAGAGGAACTCGGTCTCGATCTGCTGGCGTTGTGGGCTGCCGCGCACGACTCCGATCATCGGTGGGATCCCGATGCCGGGTTTCACCAGGCCGGTCGCTGACGTGGCCGTGGCGTAGTCCGGGTTGTTGCCGAGCGCTGACTTCCACTGTTCGCGCTCACCGTCGGGGTCGGAGGCGTTGGCCGTCGTCTTGTCGAACCCTTCGGTGTCGAGCGGCCCGGCACAGCGCACCGCGGACAGGCCAAGTCCAACCGTCTCGAGGTAGGCCGGGTTGGTGACGACGTTGGCGACGATGTCTGCGCCAGCCGAGTGGCCGAGGACCGCGATGCGGGTTGGGTCGCCGCCGTATGGGGCGATGTTGTCGTGGACCCAGGCGATCGCAGAGGCGACGTCGTCGTAGTGATCGGGGAACTGGGCCGACGCTGCACGTCCCGGGACGGTGAGGCGATAGTTCACGCTGACGACGATCCAGCCGGCGTTGTTGAACAGCGTCACCTTGTTGCGGATCTGATTGCCTTTGTCGCCGATCCGGTAGCCGCCACCATGGACCCACATCACGATCGGGGCGCTGCACCCCGCCGACTGAGGCGGATAGATGTCGACGCTGGTCAGGTTTGCGTCGACCCCGTCAATCGTCCGGTAGGCGACGGTGGTCGGGAGGTCGGCGGGCGAGCACTTGGTCGGTTCGGGACGGGTCGTGCTCGTTGCAACTGTCGCAGGCGGTTGGGAGGATGCCGTCGATGCCACGGTTGTCGATGACGCCGTCGATGACGTGTTCGCCGTGCACCCGGCCAAGAGGGTGACTGCGAGCACTGCGGTTGCCCGCCATGCTCTGCGTGGTGGTGTCGACACGAGTGGAGTCTGCACCGTGAACGCATGAACGATGCGGCAGATCGATCATCGCGGCGCGCCGGTGTGCGCGAGTACCTTGGTCAATGAGGTGCCCTACACGCCTCGGTTGGCAAGCAGCTCGGCAGTCTGAAGGAGCGCACCATGCCGATGATCGACGTCCACTTGCCCGAGTTCGCAGCACTCCGGGGCGCCTGACGTGCGCGCACTCGTCTTTCGCGGCCCGATGAACCTCGCGTGGGAGGAGGTGGCCACACCGCAGCTGACTGCTCCCCGTGATGCCCTGGTGCGGCCGATCGCGGTCGCCCGCTGCGACCTCGATCCGGCGATCGCCGTCGGCCTCTACCCGATGCCAGCACCGTTCGTCGTGGGACACGAGATGGTCGGCGAAGTGGTCGCGCTCGGCGACGAGGTGCACCACGTGTCGGTGGGCGACCGTGTGATCGTGCCGTTCCAGCTGAGCTGCAACCGGTGCGCGCCGTGCGAGCGAGGGCACACGAACGCCTGCGCCGACGTCGCACCGGGCACCGCGTTCGGGCTCGGTCCGCACGGAGGTGTCGACCTCGCGGGAGCGCTCGCCGAACTCGTGCGGGTCCCGTGGGCCGATGTGATGCTGATCCCTCTCCCCGACGGGCTCGACCCTGTGGCGGCCGCCGGTATCCCCGACAACGTCTCGGACGGCTACCGATGCGTCGCCGGCCCGCTCGCCGAGCGACCAGGAGCACCTGTCCTCGTCGTGGGCGGGCTCGCCCCGTCGGTCGGGCTCTACGCGCTGATGTCGGCGGTAGCACTCGGTTCCGAGCGCGTCGTCTACGTCGACGACGATGCGAGACGGCTGCAGATCGCGGACCGCCTCGGCGCCGAGGTGATCGACGCAACCGGAACGTGGGACCAACTGGCGAAGGACCTGGCTCGCGAGTTCCCGGTCACCGTCGACGCCAACGTCCTCGACCACGGCCGCGAACTCGCGATCCGCGCAACGGCACCGTGCGGGACCTGCACGAGCGTGTCGGGCGGTGCGGGGGCGCGTGCGTCACTCCCTCTCCAGTCGATGTACCTCAGTGGCATCCGCTACGAGATCGGCCGAGTCCATGCGCATTCGACCGCGGGCCCGGTGCTCGACCTCGTCGCCGCCGGACGGCTCGATCCGCTCCAGATCGTCGAGAAGGTGGTGCCGTTCAGCGACGCGATCGAGGCGATGACCGATCCCGCCGTGAAGGTCGTGTTCGAGCAGGAGACGGCTTGACCTTCATGTCGACGTGAAGGTCACCGACCGTGTGTCAGCGGTCCCTCGATCGGGGCAGACCCGGTCGGGTACGGTCGGTCTTCGTAGCCGCGTCGGGCCGGGAGGTCTGGTCGGCGATGTCAGGAGACTGTCGTGAACCAGGTCCGATCTCGAACCCGCTCGCCCATCGTCCGCTTTCTGTCTCCGCTCCGCGACTTCCTCGCGGTCGAGGCGTCCGGCGCGGTGCTGCTCGCGATCGGCGCGGCGGTGGCGTTGCTGTGGGCGAACTCGCCGTGGTCGGCGTCGTACGAGCAGTTGTGGACCAGCCGAGTGTCGCTGACCGTCGCCGGCCACACCCTCGATCTCGACCTTCGCCACTGGATCAACGATGGCTTGATGACGATCTTCTTCTTCGTCGTCGGACTCGAGATCAAGCGCGAACTCACCGACGGGCACCTCTCCAACCGGCGAGCGGCGCTCCTGCCCGGGGCGGCCGCGCTGGGTGGCATGGTCGCGCCCGCTCTCGTCTACCTCGCGATCGCCGGCAGCACCGCCCCGCGCGGCTGGGCCATCCCGGTAGCCACTGACATCGCCCTCGCGGTCGGCGTCCTCGCCGTCGCGGGGAGCCGCGTCCCATCGTCACTCCGAGCATTCCTGCTCGGTCTCGCCATCGTCGACGACATTGGCGCGATCGTGATCATCGCCGCGGTCTATTCGACCGGAGTGTCGTTCGGCTGGCTTGCGGCCGCCGGAGTTGGTGTCGTGGTGACGGTGCTGGTCCGCTCCGTCGGCGTCTACTCGACCTGGGTGTACGTCGTGATCGGCGCTGTCGTGTGGCTGGCGTTCCACGAAGCCGGTATCCATCCCACGCTGGCCGGCGTGGCGATGGGGCTGTTGGCACCGTCCACGCCGCGCCTGCAGCCGGAACTGATCGACGCAGAGCAACTCGCCGATCTGTCGGATGCCGATGCGGCCCGTGCCACGAGCGACCTGGCGAAGGGATCCGTGTCAGTCGTCGAGTGGCTGCAGCACGTACTGCACCCGTGGACGAGCTTCGTGATCGTTCCCCTCTTCGCGCTCGCCAACAGCGGCATCGTCGTGTCGATCGACGGGCTCCGCGACGCGGCCGGCTCTGCGGTCACGTGGGGCGTGTTCCTCGGACTCTTGCTCGGCAAGCCGCTCGGCATCGTGCTCGCCACCCGCGGCACCATCCGGGTCGGCTTGGCCGACCGGCCCGATGGCGCGACTGGCGGGCAGATGATCGGCATCGGCACCGCTGCCGGCATCGGGTTCACGGTCGCGTTGTTCATCACCGAACTCGCCTTGCCCGACCCGGTCGATCAGGCGAACGCGAAGCTCGCGATCCTGCTCGCGTCCGTCGCGGCGGCAGCGATCTCGACGGCCATCCTGCTGCGGTCACCGGCCCGAACGGCGCCCGATCTGGTCAGCCCCACACGCTGACCACGGAGGCCGCGCGGAGGCGAAGGACGACGATGTCGTCGTCCTTCCAGGCCTCGCGCAGCTCGAGGGCGCGAGTCGTGCCGCTCTCGTACCGATCGATCATGCGATGCGTCACCACCTGGCCGGGATCATCCTCGACGGTGATGGTGCCGCGGATGAGGTAGCCCTCGGAGTCGGCGCGCTCACCGCCGATCGTGACACCAGCTCGCGGGTTTGCCAGCACGTTGCGCGTCTTCGTGGCCGAGCGGTCCGACACGAACAGCATGTCGTTGGTACCGTCGGCTGCGGGTTCGAGATCGAACCAGATCGGCACGTTGTGGGGAAAGCCGTCACGATCGATGGTGGCCAACCGGGCGTACCGGACTCCAGCGAGAAAGGCGAGGCAACGTTCGTCGAACATGCCGACAGAATGCCAGACATGAACCAGCCAGCCACGCAGGTGATACCGACCGATCAGAGCCGCTTCGCCGACGTCGAGTTCGCGCAGCGATATCCAGCCACGTGGATCGAGTGGCCCGGCGATGGCCTCGCCGGGCCAGCCCGCCTGGCGGTCGTCGACGCCGCACCGGCAGCATCAACGCCAGCCGGCACGTTCGTGTTGCTCCACGGCGAGCCGTCGTGGTCGGTGCTGTACGAGCAGTGGATTCCGCGCCTCACCGCAGCCGGCTATCGATGCGTCGCCATCGACCTCCCCGGCTTCGGACGCAGCGACAAGCCCGTCGACGACGAGTGGTACACGTACGAGCGGCACTGCGCGGCGGTCGCTCACGTGATCGACACGCTCGACCTCACCGACATCCGGCTGGTGGTCCAAGACTGGGCCGGTCCGATCGGGCTCCGTTACGCCGTCGACCATCCGGCGCGGTTCGCCCGGTTGTTCGTGTTCAACACGTGGCTGCATCACCCGGACTTCGAGTACTCCACTGGCGTGCGCTGGTGGCGCGATGCGGCGATCGACCCCGCGAAGCTCGGCGGCGACATGCCGACAGGTGCGATCGTGCTCAGTTCGATGCGTCGGGAACACCCCGGCACCGATCACGTGCAGCGACTCTTCGACGCGCCGTTCACGACATACGAATCGAAGGCCGGCGCCCGTGCGTTCCCGACGATGATCCCGTTCGGGCAGCCCGAGCGCGGCGGAGCCGTCGAGCAAGAGCGCTGCCACCAAGCGCTGCTCGCATGGGATCACTGTCCCGTCCACATCGCGTTCGGTGACGGCGACATCGTGTTCACGTTCGATCAGGCGGAGCGGTGGGCGAGTCAGATCCCGAACGCCACCCTCGACCGAATTCCCGACGCTGGACACTTCGTCCAGTACGACGCACCGGACGACTGCCTCGCCGTCATCGCCCGTTACGAACAGCGCGCCATCTGACGGTACGTTTCACGAACGCGCACCACCTCGTGTGCCCGAGAACCAACGAAGAAGGGTGAATCTGTCGTGACTGGCTATGCAGTGGTGGACCCCGCCACCGGTGAAACCATCCAGACCTATCCGACCATCGCCGACGATGCGCTGGCCGCTGCGATCGTGCAGGCGGGCGAAACGAACCGCACGTGGTCGCGCAGCACCTCCGTGGCCGAGCGCGCCGCATTGATCTCTCGCGTCGCCGAGTTGCACACCGAGCGGCGCGATGCGCTCGCCGCGATCATCGCTCGCGAGATGGGCAAGCCGATCGGCGACGCGTTGGGCGAGATCGACTTCAGTGCCGCGATCTACCAGTTCTACGCCGACAACGCCGAGCAGTTCCTCGCTGACGAGCCGATCACCCTCCTCGGTGGCGAGGGCACGGCAGTGGTGCGCAAGAGCGCACTCGGCGTGCTGCTCGGGATCATGCCGTGGAACTTCCCCTACTACCAGGTCGCCCGCTTCGCCGGCCCCAACCTCATCATCGGCAATCCGGTGCTGCTGAAGCATGCGCCGCAGTGCCCGGAGTCAGCCGCAGCGATCCAGCAGATCTACGACGATGCGGGGTTCCCGGCCGGTGCCTACACCAACATCTACGCGAGTAACGATCAAGTGGCCGACATCATCGCCAACCCGATCGTGCAGGGTGTCTCGCTCACGGGCTCCGAGCGCGCTGGCGCTGCGGTCGCCGAGATCGCGGGCCGGTACCTCAAGAAGATCGTGCTCGAGCTCGGCGGATCCGACCCGTTCATCCTGCTGTCGACAGACGACCTCGATGCAACCGTCGAGTCAGCTGTCGTCGCGCGCATCGACAACTGCGGACAGGCGTGCAACGCGGCCAAGCGGTTCATCGTCATCGACGAGTTGTACGACGAGTTCGTCGAGAAGTTCACCGCCGGGGTGCTGGCCACCAAGGTCGGCAACCCGACCGACGACGACACCACGATCGGGCCGCTCTCGTCGCTCGCCGCCGCTGAGCGTCTCGCCGCTCAGGTCGACGCGGCCGTGGCCGCCGGAGCAACGCTGGTGTCGACCGGTGAGCGCTCGGGCGCGTTCTTCCCGCCTGGCGTGCTCACGAATGTCGGCCCCGACAACCCCTCCTACCACGAGGAGTTGTTCGGTCCGGTCGCCGTGATCCACAAGGTGAGCAGCGAGCAGGAGGCGATCGATTTGGCCAATGACACCCCGTTCGGTCTCGGCTCGTACCTGTTCACCACCGATCCGGAGCAGGCGGCTCGCGTGGCCGACGCGATCCAGGCCGGGATGGTGTACGTCAACATCGTCGGTGCCGACAGCCCCGAGTTGCCGTTCGGAGGCATCAAGCGTTCGGGGTCGGGTCGCGAGTTGGGCCGCTGGGGTGCCGACGAGTTCGTCAACAAGAAGCTGATCCGGATCGGCGCCTAACGCGGCGAACGGCCGACCGCGAACACGGAGAGGCCGGCGGGCAGGTCGACGCGTCGCAGCAGGGACTGCTCAGCGCGGGCGAGCTGCGGCAACGCGCCACCGAGCCCGCCGCCGTTGCGATCGAGATCGCTGGCCGACTGGCCTCGTTCGATGACCGCCTTCGCGGCAGCGGGCGGCACGAGGAACGAGTAGGCACCCGACGCACGCTCCACCTGGAGACCTGCGCCGCTGAGCAAGGTGCGCAGGTCGCTCCTCGCGAAGCGTCGTGCGGAATGGGTGACGCGATCGTGGGCCCGGCGAAGACGGCGGACGCCGGGCTCCCACAAGCACACCACGCCACCGGGACGGACGACCCGAGCGAGCTCGGCAACCGCCGTGCGCGGGTCGGGAATCGACTGATGGCAGAGCACGGTCACGCACAGCACCACGTCGAACGAGCCCGTCGCGAACGGCAGGCCCGTCACGTCGGCTGCCACGAAGCCCGCTGCATCGTGACGCTCTCGGTTGAGCTCCAGCGCCAACGGCATGAAGTCGCTGGTGATCAGGTCGCCGTGTTCGGCCAACCACGCGCCGGTGGCGCCCGTGCCCGCCCCCACGTCGAGGAAGCGACCGCCGCGTCGGACCTCGGGCTCAAGGATCGATTGCAGGAGGTTGCGGGTCGATCGGTACCACCAGTGGGAGTGCTCCACGTCCGCCATTCGACGGTACTCGTCTCCCTCCACCTGTCCGCCGACCTCCTACGATGTCACCCGCATGGTGACGCTCGACGAGCACGTTACGGCGCGCCCCCAGCGCGACGGGTTCATCTCGTGGACACGAACGACCTTTCCGTTCGTCCCGGTGGTGCTGCCGTGGATCGTCGCTCGCGTGCTGCTGGTGCCGGTGCTCACGCTGTACACGCCGAACGTCAACGTCTTCCTTCCCGGTCGTCTGCTCGCCATGGACGGAGGCTGGTTCCGGGCGATCGCGATCAACGGCTACGACCGCAACGGGGGAACGGCCGAGTACCCGTTCTTCCCACTCTTCCCCGCCATTGGTGGGTTCCTGATGAAGCTCGGGGTGCCGACGACCGTGGCGCTGGCCGGGTTGGCCTGGGTCGGGGCACTCTTCGCGATGGCTGGCGCGCGGATCCTCGCGCAACGACACCTCAGCGCGGAGACCGCGGCGTTGACCCCGTGGGTGATCGCACTCGCTCCCGGCGCGCTCAGCTTGGTGCTCGGCTACTCCGACTCCTTCTACCTCGCTGGATTGATCTGGGCGGTCGTGCTGGTCGAGGATCGACGCTGGTGGCTCGCAGGCCTCCTCGCAGCAGTTGCCACGGCGAGCCGTCCGAACGGCGCGATCGCCGTCGTGGCGGTGGTCGTGATCGCAGTGGGCCTCCGCGCCACGATCCGACAGTTCGCTGCGCTGGTGCTGCCGTCGGTGGCGTTCATCGCGGGGTGGATGTTCTTCCTGTGGCGGACGAAGGGCGACCCGCTGCTGTTCTGGACCGCGAAGTCGCAGTGGATCGAGACGACGCTCGTCGAGTTCCTGTCCGATCCGCTCCACCAGCGGTTGGCGCTGGTCCACCTGGGTCTCCTCGTGATCTACCTTGCCCCCTACCTCATCCGGTTCCGCCGATTCCCGCCCGCGTGGGCCGTGGTGGTCGCGCTCGGCGTCCTGCCAGCGCTCGTGCTCGGCGTCGTCGGCACGGCGCGGTACGCCATCCTGGCGTTCCCCCTGCCGATCGCGGCGGCCGACGTGCTCGCCGACCAACCGCGATGGGTGCGAGTGGTCGCGTTGACCGCCTCTGCGATTGCGCTCATGGTCTTCGCTCGCTTGGTCGTGGCGAAGTCGTGGGTGCCCTGAACTTCGAATTCCGACCGGATCACCTAGATTTCACCCTCGCATGGCTCGAGGGGACGATGTGACGAAGGACGTCGCTGGTGCGCGCTGCGTCGTCACCGGTGGACTCGGATTCATCGGCTCGAACCTCGTGCACCGATTGATCGCTGATGGCGCCGACGTGCTGGTGATCGACTCGCTCGATTCGCGGCTCGGCGGGGAGCGCGGCAACGTTCCCGACGATGTCGAACTCCTCGTGGCCGACATCGGTCAGCCCGAGGTCGGAGACGCCGTCGCCGGTGCCGACGTGATCTTCAACGTCGCCGGACAGGTGAGCCACCACGAGTCGATGGTCGATCCGTTGCGCGACCTCGACTTGAACGTGCGTAGCCATCTTCAGTTCCTCGAGTTGCTCCGCCGAGTGGCACCGCAGGCGGTCGTGGTGCAGACCTCGACGCGTCAGGTCTACGGTCGCCCGTTGTACCTGCCGGTCGACGAGCTCCATCCCACGAACCCGTTGGACGTGAACGGAATCGACAAGCTGGCGTGTGAACAGCTGCACCTCGTCTACGCGCGGGTGCACGGTCTGCGCGCGTCGTCGCTCCGGCTCACCAACGTCTACGGGCCACGGCAGCACCTCGGGCGGGAAGGCCTCGGCTTTCTGCCGGTCTTCATCCAACGAGCGCTCGAGGGTGAGCCGATCCAACTGTTCGGCGATGGCACTCAGTTGCGCGACTGCCTCCATGTCGACGACGTCGTCGATGCGCTGTTGCGTGCCGCATCGGCCACCGACGCGGTCGGCGAGGTGTTCAATCTCGGGCACACCGAGGCCCTGTCGCTCGCCGAGATCGCCCGCCTCACGATTGCCGCTGCCGGCGGCATGAGCGACGTCACCTGCGTGGCGTGGCCAGACGACCTCGAGCGCATCGACATCGGCAGCTTCCAGGGTGACTTTTCGAAGGCCGAACGGATCCTCGGTTGGCAACCCACCACGAGTTTCGCCGACGGGATTGCGACCACGCTCGATCACTATCGAGCGCTGCGTTGATCCCATTCCTCGATCTCTCGCGGAGACTGCGGTCGTCGGAGGCCGACTACCTGTCGGCCGTATCGCGGGTGATGCGCAGCGGCACCCTCCTGCTCGGGCCGGAGCTGTCCGCGTTCGAGGCGGAGGCCGCTGCGATGTTGGGCGGCGGTCAGTTCATCGGGGTGTCGAGTGGCGCAGCTGCGATCCAAATCACCTTGGAGGCGCTCGGCATCGGCCCCGGCGACGACGTGATCGTCCCGGCGTTCACGGCGGTGCCCACGGCATCCGCGGTCTCGGCGGCCGGCGCCCGACCGATCCCGGTCGATGTCGATCCGGAGACCGCACTCATCGATCCGCGGCGGGTCGAGGAGGCGATCACGGAGCGCACGCGCGCCGTCGTTCCCGTGCACCTCTACGGACGGCCCGTCGACATCGACCCGCTGGCGGGCCTCGGTCTGTCGGTGGTGGAAGACGCTGCCCAAGCAACGGGCGCAGTCCGTCCCACCGCCAGCGTGGCCGTCACCTACTCCTTCTATCCCACGAAGAACATCGGTGGCATCGGCGACGGAGGGGCGGTGGCGACGTCTGATGAGTCGCTCGCCGACATGGTTCGTCGCCGCCGGGTCCATGGGATGACCGAGCAGTACGTGCACACCGAGATCAGCCAGAACTTCCGCATGAGCGAGATCGAAGCCGCATGGCTCCGACTGCAGTTGCCCTCCCTTGCCGAAGGCAATCGTCGCCGTGCCGAGATCGCCCGCCACTACCGCTCGGCCGCCCCTGATCTCCACTGGCAGGCGGATCACCCCGATCACGTGTACCACCTGTGCGTTGCCCGCTTCACCGATCGAGCTGCGGCGCGCGCGGAGCTCGCAGCGCTCGGCGTGGCCTCGGCGGTTCAGTACCCTCTCAGCATCCTCCAGCAACCTGCGTTCCGAGATCTGCCGACCAAGCAGTGCCCCGAGGCCGACGCGTGGGCAGCCGAATGCGTGAGCCTTCCGTGCTTCCCTGAGCTCACCGACGTCGAAGTGGAGACCGTCGGTCGAGCCCTCGCCACGGTGCGACCGTGACGCTTCGTAATCCGGAGGTCACGTCCGTCTCCGCGTTCTTTCCGTGTTACAACGACGAGCACTCCATCGCCACGATGGTGCGCTCAGCTCGTTCGGCACTCGACGGCAACGTGGCCGAGTTCGAGATCATCGTCGTCGACGACGGCTCGAGCGACCACTCGGTGAAGGTGCTGCGCGAACTGCAGCTCGAGGTGCCCGAACTCCAAGTGGTGATCCATCCGGCGAACCGCGGGTACGGCGGCGCGCTCATCTCTGGGTTTGGTGCGTCGACGAAGCAGTGGGTGTTCTACACCGATGGTGACGCGCAGTACGACGCAAGTGAGCTCGTGCGGTGCATCGATGCGGTCCGGCCCGATACCGACGTCGTGCAGGGCTGGAAGATCGAACGTGGTGACGCGTGGTATCGCAAGCTGATCGGGCGTGTTTACCACCACACCGTTCGGCTGCTGTTCAACCTGCACGTGCGCGACACCGACTGCGACTTCCGCTTGATTCGCGGTTCGGTGATGGAGCAGATCGAGCTGACCTCGACGAGTGGCGTCATCTGTGTCGAGATGATGCGCAAGTTGGAAGACGCCGACGCGCGATTCGTTGAGGTGGGCGTCAGCCACTACGAACGTCCGCACGGTCGCTCTCAGTTCTTCCGACTGCCCGCCATCGCCAGATCGGCCCGGCAACTGCTCGAACTGTGGTGGCACGTGGTCGCGCTACGGTCGCACTCCATGCCCACCATCGTGACTGCACAACGTGTCATCGACGCACCTGCCGACGCCCTCTATGCGATGGTCAGTGACGTCACCCGGATGGGGCAATGGTCGCCCGAGACGACGTCGTGCGAATGGCTAAAGGGCGCCACCGGGCCCGCCGTCGGCGCCAAGTTCAAGGGTCGCAACAGCAACGGTGCCAAGCAGTGGTCCACCGTGTGCACCGTCATCCGGGCCGAGCCAGGCGTGGCGTTCGCGTTCCGGGTCGATGCGGGGCCGTTCAAGGTGTCGGAGTGGGCGTACCGGTTCGAGCCCGGTGATGGTGGCACGACGGTCACCGAGACCTGGACCGATCGGCGGGCCGGAATCGTGAAGCGGTTGGGCAAGCCCCTGAGCGGCGTCGACGACCGCGCGGCGCACAACGCCGCCGGCATGGAACGGACGCTCGAGCAGCTCGCGGCAGCCGCCGAGCACCCCTGACGATGGCGCCCGAGCCGACGCTGCATCCGTGGAACATCGGGTTCCGGTGGATCGACCGGTCGGCCCCCACCGCGTTCCTCAGCACGGAACAGGTCGAGCAGTTCGACACCGAGGGCTACGTCGTGGTGCCCGATCTGATCTCGCTGGCTGAGGTCGCCGACGTGCGTGACGAGATCGATCGATTCGAGGCCGGCACCGATCAGTTCCTGCAGTCGCTCGACGATGAGCGGATGTTCATCGCCGAGTCGGGTGCGATCACCTTCACCGTCCATCTGGTCACCCGTTCACCGTTGCTCGCGCGCCTCTCCCAGCACCCGTCGATCGTCGCTTTGTGCACCGACCTGATCGGCCCGGACGTCAACCTTTACTGGGATCAGGCCGTGTACAAGAAGCCCGAGAAGCCTCGCCGCTTCCCGTGGCACCAGGACAACAGCTACGCGTTCGTCGAACCCCAGCAGTACCTCACGGTGTGGCTCGCGCTCACCGACGCCACCGTCGACAACGGGTGCCCGTGGGTCGTACCGGGTCTGCATCGCGGCGGCACGCTGGCCCACACCTACGTCGAACCGCTCGGTCTCGAGTGCCTCACGGAACCAGCGGGCGCGGTCGCTGCACCGGTGAGCGCCGGAGGTGCCGTGGTGTTTTCGTCACTCACACCGCACCTCACCGGTCCGAACACCACCGACGCGGCACGCAAGGCGTACATCCTCCAGTACGCACCCGTCGGTGCCGAGGTGCTGCACGGAGATCCGTTCGCCGGTGCGCCGACGCATCGGTCGCCCGCGAATGACCCGACGCGTCAGTACCCGATCGCTCGGGGAGGACGTCCCGTTTCGTCGTTGGCAGGCTGAGCTGTTCCCGGGCCGCGAGATGCGGCGCGGGGGCTCGCATGCACGTGGGACTTGGGCGCTGCGCGACACTTTCCGGCATGTCACCGCTGGAGCTCGCCTGGTTCGCGCCGTCGTGCGTCGGCGACACCGCACGGCTCGGCTGTGACGACCCCACCCGGCGAGCGACGTTCGCGTACAACCACCAGGTGATCACCGGCGCCGAGCGAGCGGGGTTCGACAACATCCTGATCCCGAGTTCGTTCGTGCCGGGACTCGACCCGTGGACGCTCGCCACGGCGGTCGCGCCGTCGCTCACCACGATGAGCCTGCTGCCTGCCGTGCGCGTGGGTGAGTTCGATCCGCCGATGTTCGCCCGTGCGGCGAAGAACCTCCAACAGCTCATGGACGGGCGGCTCACGGTCAACATCATCTCGAGCGAATTGGTCGGGGAGACGCTCGGATCGGTGGAGCGCTACCGCCGCACCGCAGAGGCGATGGCGTTGCTGCGATCGTTCTGGACCGGCGAGTCCGTCACGCACCATGGCGAGTACTGGCGCTACGACAACCTCTCCACCGCGCCCACGCGCACCCGTACGCCACCACCGATGTACTTCGGTGGAACGTCGGAACCGGCACGTGAGGTCGCTGCCGAGCACGCCGACTGTTACTTGATGTGGGTAGAGGGCGTGGCCTCGATCGGTGCGCTCGTGGCCGAGATGCGTGAGCGTGCCGCGAGCCACGGCCGCACGTTGCGGTTCGGTCTGCGCACGCACGTCATCGTGCGCGACACCGATGACGAGGCCCGCGCTGCAGCGGCCGACCTGATTAGCGAACTCGATCCCGAGGTCGGTCGCCGACTCAAGGAGGCCGCACACGACCACGCGTCAGAGGGTGTCCGACGGCAGGACGCGCTGCGGGCCTCGTCGGCCGCCGATGGCTTCGCCGAGGAGGCGCTGTGGACCGGCATCGGCGTTGCCCGCAGCGGTGTCGGTGCGGCCATCACGGGCAGCGCCGAACGGGTGGTCGCAAAGTTGCGCGCCTACCAAGCCCTCGGCATCGACGCGTTCATCCTGTCGGGGTACCCGCTCGACGACGAGGCCGACCAGGTCGGTCGCCTCGTGCTCCCCGCGCTCCGATCAGCCACCAGCTAGGGGTTCGATCCGCAGCCGATCGTCGACGAGGTCGAGCGCGAGCAGCACGGCACCCATCGCGGGCCGCACCACGAGCGGCGTGATCATCGCGCCGGCGCAGTGGTGGTGGACGCGAGCTGCGAAACGATCGGCGAACGCACCCCCTGATGCGTGCACCCCGCCCGAGGTGACCAACTGAAAGTCATCGTCGAGCATCTGTAGGCGCGTTGCCACGCCACCGACCATGTCGGCGTGGCGGTCGGCCGCCCGCGTGAGGATGGCGTCGGCAACCTCGTCGCCGGCTGACACGGCGCGATCGAGGAGCGGCGCCAGGTGGTTCCCGACCTTCGAACGACCCCGGGTGATCGCTTCGAACATGTCGATGACGCTCGGGTAGCCGAGCGCTTCGAGGTACAGCTCGGTCAGTGAGGTCGCTGGTCCGGTGCGGTGGTGATGCGCTGCGATCGCGTGGAGCGAGTCGGACACCATCGTCCACGAACCGCTCGGTTCCCCCCATCCGACAGCCATCGTGCGGAACCACTCACCGGCCCGGTTGACGCCTGCGGTCACGGTGCCGGTACCGATGCTCGACACGATGCCCCACGACTGGGCGGACCCGGCTCGGAGCGCAACCCGTGAATCGTTGACGACGACACGCGGGCCCGGCAGCTCCAAGCTCTCGAGTGCGGTGTCGACGAGCATGACGTCGCTGTCCCAGTCGACCCCGGCGAGCCCGAACGCGGACGCGACCACATCACCCCGCACGCGACCGGCTATGACCAAGGCCTCGTCGACGGCGCCGCCGATGACGCTGGCCATCCTCGCGGTTCCCATGCCCTCGTGGTTCGTGCCGCTGGTGCTCACCATCGCGAGTTCCCGGCCGCGCAGGTCGGCCACGACCACGTCGGTCTTGGTCCCACCGCCGTCGGCACCGATCACCACCGCGGTGGCGGTGCTCATCCCAGCTTCCCCAACCACCCTGCATGCACTTCCTTCAGCCGCTTCCAGACCGCGTGCGCCTGCGACATCGATGGACCGAGCGGATTGGTGACCAACGCACGCAGCGCCGCGTCCTCGTCGCCGCGCACGGCGGCCTCCACGGTGAGGAGCTCGAAGTCCTTCATCGTTCGGATCAGTGCGTCGACATCGGGCCTCAGTGGCGCCACCTGGAGCGGCGTGACACCGTTGGACCCGACACGGGCCGACACCTCGACCACCACGTCGTCGGCAAGGCCTGGAATGGCCCCTCGATTGGTCGTGTTCACGACGTGGACCGTGCCGGCATCCGACACCAGGTCGGCCATCAACGCCGCCGCTGCCTCTGAGTAGTAGGCACCGCCGCGCTCGGAGAGCTCGGGAGGTTTGTGCGCCAGAGCCGGGTCGGCGTACTGGGTGAGCAGCGAATCCTCGATCGCCATCACCTCCGAGGCCCGAGTCGGATGAGCTGCCTGGTACCGAACCCACGCTGCGGTCTCGTAGTAGTAGAGCAGGTAGTAGTTGGGGATCGCCCCGAGCACGTCGATGGCACTCGGTGTCCAGCCGGGTTCGTCGTCGGACGAGATCGGCGCCGCAGCGTGGCGCTCGGCGCGTCGGCGCAGCCCGGTGAGCACTTCGTCGGTGCGATCGACGCCGTCGATGGTGATGCCCCGGAACCAGCTGAGGTGGTTGAGCCCGACATAGTCGAAGTCGACCTGGATGGCGTCGACGCCGAGCGCAGCAGCAACCTGCGCCTTCACCGTCCACGGCACGTTGCACAATCCGATGGCAGGACCCTCGCCGTACCGACAGATCGCCTCGGTGACGAGTCCAGCGGGGTTGGTGAAGTTGAGGAAGGTCGCGTCGGGCGCGTAACGGGCGACATCGGCGGCGATGTCGAGTGCGACGGGGATCGTCCGCAGCGCGTTCGCGAATCCGCCGACCCCGACCGTCTCCTGGCCGATCAATCCGAACTCACGGCCGAGTTGCTCGTCGCGCTCGCGAGCAGCCATCCCGCCGACGCGGATCTGGCTCACGACGAATCCCGCGCCCGCGACCGCTTCGGGACGATCGGTGCCCCACCGCACCTCGACGCCGCCGCCGTTGGCTTCGGCCATCCGTGTCGCCAGGGGGCCGAGCACACGCAGCCGGTCGGCATCGGTGTCGACGAGATGGACCGCGTGGAGATCGAGCACCTCCCGACGCGCGAGGAGACCCTCGACCAACTCCGGCGTGTACGTCGAACCGCCGCCGATGACTGTGACTTTCATACCGTTGTCTCCCGAGCGTCGGGAGCCTAACTCCCGGTCATCCTCCGCAGCCCGAACGACCGCTCGGCGTGCTCGACGGGGGACCTTGTGCCCTGTCGAGCCCAAGCCGACAGCGTTACGGTCATTTTCTCGACACTTCCCATCGAAGGAGTTCGTTCCCATGGCCTGGTACCGCTGATGAAGCCGATACGAATCGTGAGTCTGGTGATCGGGTCGCTCCTTGCGTTGCTCGGGTTCGGGCTGCTCGCTGGCGGTGGCATCCTCGGGTGGGTGCTCAGTACTCAACGTGACGACGCCGGCTTCGTCACCAGCTCGACGCAGCGGATCACCACCGATTCGTACGCGCTCACATCGGGCAAGGTCGACCTCGGGGATCCGGGTGTGAATCGGTTCGGCGACTGGGGCAACGCGACCGTGCGTGTCACCGTCGACACCGTGCAGACCGGGGAGGTGTTCGTCGGCATCGGGAGCAACGCCGATGTCGAGGCCTACCTCGAAGGTGTCGAACACGACGCCATCACGAGCACCGACGAGTGGGGTGGTTCGCGTGTGAGGTACCAGCGGCAGAACGTCGACGGCACGTCGACCCCAGCACCACCTGCGAGTCAGAGCTTCTGGGTCGCGCAGGCATCGGGCGCCGGCTCACGCGACATCGTCTGGCCCATCACGAGCGGCAAGTGGGAAGTGGTGGTGATGAACGCGGATGGCTCGCGAAACGTCACCGCCGATGTGAAGGTGGGTGGCAAGGCCGATCACCTCGTCGCCATCTCGATCGGTCTCGGCGTGGGTGGGGTCGTGCTGCTGGTGATCGGCGCGGGGCTGATCGTGGCAGGAGTCGTTCGACCGCACAGTCGAGATCTGGCCGTCGGTGATCAGGCGGCCCCTGGCGCACCCGCGTTTGCGCCACCGACCGCAGCGCTCGAGACCGTTGAGGCCTACCCGCTCCGCTTCGAAGGTCATCTCGATCCGAACCTGAGCCGATGGCAGTGGCTCGTCAAGTGGTTCCTCGCCATCCCGCACTTCATCATCCTGGTGCTGCTGTGGGTGGCGTTCGTCGTGCTCACGTTCGTGGCGTTCTTCGCGATCCTGTTCACCGGTCGGTACCCGCGCTCGATCTTCGACTTCAACGTCGGCGTGCTGCGTTGGTCGTGGCGGGTGAGCTACTACGCCACGAGTGCGCTCGGCACCGACCGGTATCCGCCGTTCACGCTGAGCCCGGCCGACTACCCGGCGTCGCTCGACGTCGTCTATCCCGAGCACCTCTCTCGAGGCCTGGTGCTCGTGAAGTCGTGGTTGCTGGCGATCCCGCACCTCCTGATCGTCGGCACCCTGACCTCTTCGTGGGGCTTCAGTGGCGATGGTGCCGGCCTCTTCACATCCGGTGGCCTGCTCGGCGTGTTGGTGCTCGTCGCCGTGGTCGCCCTGCTGTTCACGGGTCGCTATCCGGCGCGCCTGCACGATCTCGTCGTCGGCATCAATCGCTGGTCGTATCGCGTCGTCATCTACGTCGCCTTGATGACCGACCGATACCCGCCGTTCCAACTCGATCAAGGCAGCTCCGACCCCGTGGAGTAACTCTGGTTGCAGAAAGCGCGGTTATTCGTTCGAATCTGCAACCAGAGTTGTTCCGGGAGGGCGCCGGGTGCGTGGGATGATGGCGCCGTTAGGGCGTCAACCCTGAGCAAGCGGGCGGATGGCGTCGATCGTCCAACCGGGCTCGACGATGGTCAGTTCTTCGCCGGCGACGAGTTTGCGTTGCACGTCGACGAGTCCGGTGGGACCGGGGTATTGCAAACGCAACTCGCCATCTCGGTGTGCGAGCACGCGCAGGGCGACGGTGGTGCCGCCGTCGGCACGAGCAGCGAGCTCCCAGCCGCCGGCCGCTCGTAGCCCGGCGAACGAGGCGGACGGCCATGAGCGAGGCAACGCGGGAAAGACCCGGACGACGCCGTCGTGATCCTGGACCAAGAGCTCCGCGACCGCCGCTGCAAACGCGCAGCCTGCCTCGAGGCTGAGCGCGTCGTTGCCCATGAACGGGGCGAGCTCACCCCAGATCGTTGCGACTTCACCGCGGTGGCTCGTCTGCAGGTGGAATGTCGATGGGCCGACCCATCGTTCGGCGTAGTCGCGCAGGTAGCCCAGCGCGATGTCGGGAGCGCCCGCGTGTGCGGCAATCGAAGCTGCCCACGCCGTGGAGAAGCCGACCCATTCCCCGGGTCCGGACAGCACAAGCGTGCGCAACGACGATGCGACAGCGCGACGAACGGCCGGGTCGGGGTCGGATGCCGTCATCCGCCGCAGCGGGTGGATGGCGAGCAGGTGCGAGTGGTGGCGGTGGCTGCGATCGAGCGCAAGGTCGCCGCGCACACGGAGCCCGCCGCTTCGCCCGGTGATGACGCCACCGAGCACGCCGGTGTCCGGATCCATCGGCAGTGGCGCCAGGCGCGACAGCACGTCGCGCCACCGAGTCGTGTCGTCGCCGATGAGTTCGTCGACCTCGATGAGCGCGTCGAGTAGCCAGCCGATGAGCGCGAGATCGCACGACGCGTCGGGTCCCCATGCGACTCCGGCCCGGTCGATCAGCTCCGGTGAGTAGCTGTACGGCAGGTGCAGGAAGCCGTGTTCGTCGGCGACGAGTTGTGCGAGCAACGGCTCGGCGAGCTCGTGCAGGAACGGACGCAGTGTTCGGTCGAGCAGGTCGGTATCACCCGTGTGACGCCAGTGCGTGTGGATCACCTGGGCCAGCCACGGGCCGGATGAGAACGCGAGGTTCACCATCGCCCACTCGTGCCGGCAGCGGCCTTCGTCGTCGGTGGCCGAGGGCACGAACGCCCCGTCGGTCGCGAAGAGACGCCGCGCCAGGGCACGCCACTCGGGGAGCGCGACCTCGATGTACCGGACGAGTGACTCGGTGAGCTCGGCATGGTTGGTGACGGCCATCGGTGCGTACGACAGCTGCACGTTGACGTTGTGGTGCAGGTCGCCACCCCACGGCGGCATTCGCCCATCGGGCGACCACGGACCCTGGAGCCCGAGCGGCGGCCCATCGGCGCGCACCGCACCGCCGAGCTTCGCCATCTCCGCGAACCACAGCGATTCCACCGACGGTGTGGGTACGGAGATCCACGAGCGCGCGTGGAACGAGGCCCACCGTCGATCGTGCGCGTCGAGCGCGCCGCCGAGGTTGTGCTCGATCGCGGTGACGAGTTCGTCGGCAGCGTGCGCCACGACCGTTGCGTCGCCATGGCGCGCGTGGGTGAGCCCGATGATGATCGACCACGCGTGCTCGTCGCCGATGGACCGCCAGGCCGCACCGGCAGCGCTGCCGTCGGGAATCGCATGGCCGATCCGTTCTCCGCCGGGCACCTCGACGCGGATCGGTGCGTCGTGGCCGGCGAACAACGCCGCTGGCGTCGGTCCGGTCGGCGGCTGCCCGCCCGGCCGACCCTCCCACGCGGCCGGATCGCCCGCCCACTGGAACATCGCTTGGGGCACCGGCCCGACGCCGTTCATCACGATCGCGTCGTGCTCGCCGAGCACGCGCACCGACAACGTGGTTGTCGTTGTCTCGACGTGCAACGTGGCGGACGCCAGGTCGTGACGGACGCCGATGACGGACCCGACGTCGTGCAGCACCAGGCGACTCGGAGGTAGGCGCGTCGGCGTGACGACGTCGAACTTCGCCAGGTGCACCGGCCACGCTGCTGGCCAGGTGGACGGCCGATGCTCGAGGGCCGCGATGAATTCGGCGAACGGCAACTCACCGTCGTCATCGAACTCGTTGCGGCGATCCCAGAAGTCGGCATGATCGGCCGTCACGGTGATCGACGAGCCCGAGCCCCACACCACGGCGCCGACGCGGCCGTTGCCCAGCGGCGTCCCGTCTGCCCACTGATCGCCGAGCGTCGCACGGACTCGCTGATGCCGGTCGAGCAGTTCGCGACTGTGGGTCGGGTCGACGAGTGACCCGACCTCGCGGGGATCCGTCACGCCTCGACCGGCCAGAGCACCGGATTGCCGGGGCCCTCGATGAGCTCGCCCGGGGCGGTGCCGCCGAGCCAGATGGCTTGGTCGAGCTGTCGTGCGGGTGAGTCGACGGTGCCCACGCGCGTCCCGTCGGCGATGTAGATGACGGTCATCACCGAGCGAAGGAGGTCGGTCGGATTCGCGTCTGCGCGGTGCAACGTCCATCCCATGTGGAACGTTGCGTCGCCTGCACGCATCGCGCCGTGCGTACTGGTCGGCAGACCTCGCTCACGAACGAGTGCGTCGAAGCCGGCCTCCGACTCGTCGCCGATGATGCCCTGCCCGAGATCGCCGTGGCGATGGCTGCCGTCGGCGAACGTCATGCTCCCGACAGCCGAAGGGATGTCGACGAGCGGCATCCACATCGTGACGCACTGGTCGTTGTCGAGCGGCCAGTACACCTGGTCCTGGTGCCACGGCGTGTGTCCGCCACCGGGCTCCTTGAACAACGCCTGATCGTGATAGAGCCGCACGCCGCGCACCTGGAGTAGTTCGGCCGCAACCTGTGCGAACCGTGGCGCGAACGTGAACTCGCGCACTGCCTCGTCGGTGAAGCAGAGATTCGGCACCTGCAGGAACGCCTTGCCGTAGGTGTCGCGCGATTCGAGCGGACGCTGATGCTGTGTGGCCCGCCGAACCGCCGCCTCGATGGCGGGACGGTACGTCGCCACCTCCTCGGGCGACGCGAGCCCACGCATCACCGTGTGACCGTCGCGTGTGAACTGATCGATCTGGGATTGCGGCACCGATGTCATTGCGGCAACAACTCGTTGAGCTGCGCCATCGACGCGAGGTGGTGATGATCGCGGTAGTCCTCGTGGTCGCGCTGGAGCTGCGTCAACGACAGCGACCCGACGTCGACCGAATCGATCGTCGCCATCGACAGTTCACCGACGCGGTGGTAGCCCTCGTCGATCGCCCGCCGAACGGCCGCCACGGAACCGCCGGCGTCGCCGAGACGGCCGGTGCCGCGATAGCCGAAACCCTCCATGAGGTTCGCGGTGATGCTCGATTGGAAGCCGGTTCGCCACAGCAGCTTCTCGCTGGCGTTGGCAAGCACCTCCGGGCTCATGCCGAGCACGAAGTTCTCCTGTTGCCGGGCCCACGGCTTCACGCACGAGTTCGTGAGCACGTAGCGGAACTCGTCGGAGTGATTCACGGCGCCACCGTGGAGCAGGCGACCGTCGAACATCAGCACCGTGCCAGCGGGCGCCTCGAGGTTGATCGGCCTGGGAAGCGGGCCGTACAGCCCGGTCTCGGCGGTTCCGTTGGCGCGATGTGCGCCGGGCACCAGCAAGGTGCCGCCGTTGTGCTCGTTGACGTCTTGCAACACGTACATCGTGTTCACGAGGATCGGAGCCTCGTGGGTGTGGATCGGGGCGACCCACGTCTGGTCCTGGTGCATCGGCTGCGGATGGCAACCCGGGTACGAGATGTTGGCCAACAGGCTGAAGTGGTTCCAGCCTGGCCCGAGCGTCTCGTCGAGGATGCGTTCGATCACCGGACCCGCCTGCACGGCCTCCGGATGGTGCTCGAGCAGACCCACGAAATCTGCTCCCTTGTTGACGAGCGACCAGACGTGCTGCTGCGACTCGACCACGTACGCGATGCCGAGTGCCCGCTCGGCCGCAGCCTGGTCTTCGACACGCCGGCGGATGCGAGCGCACTGCTCATTCGACAGCCCGTCCTCAATGAGACAGAAGCCCCACTCGTACAGGTCGTGCCGCAGCTGTTGGAGATCCTTCGTCGGTGTCGGTAGCGCGATGTCGCGCCAGTACTCATGTTTGCGGGCCACGGTCGTGTCGTAGTACCAGCCTTGGCCCCACTCCAGCTCGGCGTTGGCCTTCGGCGGCTGCAGCCACGGGTTGTTGACGTAGATCGATGCGTAGGGCTCGCCGCTGCGCAGAAACGCTGCGTACGGACGAAAGGCGTCGACCGACGCCGCGTCGATTGCTGTCTGGCTGAACTCGTCCGGCACCATGACGTCCCCCTCGTGACGGAGCGGACGTTACCGACCCCGTCGCGGCTCGAACGAAGGGCAGCGTCGACGACAGTTCGCCGCCGACGCTGCCGAACGTCACCGCAGCGTGCTCTCGAGTTCAGGCTCGTGGTCCTCGATCGTGGTGCGCCCGTCGCCGTCGACCCGCGAACCCTGCGCCCGCGCACCCGAGTCGCTCTCGTGCAGACCCCAGCGGTCGTGGAACCGGCGCAGCGGCGCTGGTGCCCACCAGTTGGCGTCGCCCGCCAGCCGCATGAAGGCGGGGACGAGCAGCGCTCGAACGATCGTGGCGTCCAT
>JBMOFX010000010.1:0-22714 GCA_049318665.1 Ilumatobacteraceae bacterium
GGGCCGCGTCCTGTTCGAGCTCTCGTTCCCGAACGAGGAAGTGGCCAAGGCCGCCCTCAACAAGGCGATCCAGAAGCTGCCGATCAAGGCCCGCATCATCACCCGCGAGGAGATCTACTGATGGCACGTTCCAACGCCGACCTCCGTGAGCTCGACCTCGCCGGCCTGGTCGAAGAGCTCCGCGCCACGAAGCAGGAGTCGCTCAACCTGCGGTTCCGCAACGCCACCGGACAGCTCGACAACAACGCCGAGATCCGCAGCGTGCGCCGCCAGATCGCGCGCATCAACACCTACATCCGTCAGCGCGAGATCGCTGCGGCCGAGAGCGGGAGCTGACATGGCCGACGAGACCACCACAAGCACAGGCACCACCGTCGTCCCCACGGGCACCGAGGCCGACGAGGCACGCAGCAACCGCAAGGTCCGCGAGGGCTTGGTCGTGTCGAACAAGATGGACAAGACCGCCGTCATCGCTGTCGTCGAGCGCGTGCGTCACCCGAAGTACGGCAAGTTCATGATGCGCACCAAGAAGCTCTACGCGCACGACGAGACAAACGACGCCAACATCGGCGACCGGGTCCGTGTCATGGAAACCCGCCCCCTCAGCAAGAGCAAGCGCTGGCGCCTCGTCGAGATCCTGGAGCGTGCGAAGTGATTCAGCAAGAGTCCCGTCTTCGCGTTGCCGACAACAGCGGCGCCAAGGAAGTGCTGTGCATCAAGGTGCTCGGTGGCACGCGCCGCCGCTACGCCTCGATCGGCGACATCTTCGTCGCCGCTGTGAAGGACGCCATCCCCGGCGCCGCCGTCAAGAAGGGCGACGTCGTCAAGTGCGTCGTCGTTCGCGTCAAGAAGGAAAAGCGCCGTCCCGATGGCAGCTACATCCGCTTCGACGAGAACGCCGCCGTCATCATCAAAGACGACCTCACGCCGCGCGGCACCCGCATCTTCGGGCCCGTCGGTCGTGAACTGCGCGACAAGAAGTTCATGCGCATCGTTTCGCTCGCACCGGAGGTGATCTGAGATGAAGCTGAAGAAGGGCGACCACGTCGTCGTCATCTCGGGGAAGGACAAGGGCAAGGAAGGCGAGATCATTCGCGCCATGCCATCGGTCAACAAGGTGATCGTGAGCGGTGTCAACACCGCCAAGAAGCACCAGAAGGCCCGCTCGGCTACCCAGCAGGGCGGCATCATCGACCGCGACATGCCCATCGACGCGAGCAACGTGATGCTCGTGCACAAGGGCAAGCCCACGCGCGTCGGCTACCGCATCGACGGTGATGTGAAGGTTCGCATCGCCAAGCGCACCGGAGAGGTGATCGGATGAGCACGTCCGTCGCAACCAGTCCCCGCCTCAAGCAGAAGTACAACGACGAGGTGAAGGCAGCACTGCTCGAGCAGTTGGGCCTCGCCAACGTCATGCAGGTGCCGCGCTTCGAGAAGATCGTCATCAACATGGGTGTCGGCAAGGCAACTCAGCAGCCGTCGCTGCTCGAGGGCGCCGTGCGTGACCTCACGGCGATCGCCGGCCAGAAGCCGGTCATCACCAAGGCCAAGGACTCGATCGCGGGCTTCAAGCTCCGCGAGGGCCAGTCCATCGGCTGCAAGGTGACGCTGCGCGGCGATCGGATGTGGGAGTTCCTCGACCGCCTCATCAGCGTCGCCATCCCCCGTATTCGCGACTTCCGCGGCCTCCCGGCACACAGCTGGGACTCCCGCGGCAACTACACCTTCGGCCTCTCGGAACAGACCGTGTTCCCCGAGATCGACTACGACAAGATCGACGCCCCACGAGGCATGGACATCACCATCGTGACGACGGCCGTCAACGACGCGCAGGGCAAGGCCCTCCTCGATGCGTTCGGCTTCCCGTTCAAGCGCGATGCCGACGCCGTTGCGGCGCCGAAGAAGTCCAAGCGTCGTGGCCCGGTTCGCGGCGGCAAGGGCGCCGCCAAGCCTGCGGCGAAGAAGAAGTAAGGGAAGGGCACCGATATGGCAAAGAAGTCCCAGATCAACAAGGCGAACGCCACGCCGAAGTTCAAGGTGCGCGGCTACACCCGCTGTCGCCGTTGTGGCCGCGCTCGCTCCGTGTACCGCAAGTTCGGCCTGTGCCGCATCTGCCTGCGCGAGTTGGCGCACGCTGGCGAGATCCCCGGTCTCACGAAGGCGAGCTGGTAACCCCGATGATGACCGATCCCATCGCAGACATGCTCACCCGCATCCGCAACGCCAACACGGCGATGCACGACGAGGTGCGCATGCCCAGTTCGAAGCAGAAGGTTGCGCTCGCGCAAGTGCTCCAGAAGGAGGGCTACATCGTTGGATACAGCGTGGCGCCGTCCACCACGGGCCCCGGCGACGTGCTGACCATCACGATGAAGTACTCCGCCGATCGTCACCGCACGATCTCCGGCATTCGTCGCATCTCCACGCCAGGCCTCCGGGTCTACCGGCAGGGCACCGCGGTTCCCCGCGTGCTCGGCGGTCTCGGTGTGGCCGTCCTGTCCACCAGCCAGGGTCTCATGACCGACCGCGATGCGCGCAAGCGCAACGTGGGCGGCGAGGTCCTCTGCTACGTGTGGTGAGCGAGGTTCCACGACATGTCACGTATCGGTAAAGCCCCCATCACCGTCCCCTCGGGCGTCAACATCACCATCGACGGCGCTGCTGTCACCGTGAAGGGCCCGAAGGGCACCCTCAGCCGCACCATTCCTGGCGACATCACGGTCCGCAGCGACGAGGGCACGCTGCTCGTCGAGCGTCCCGACGACGAGCGCGAGAACCGTGCACTGCACGGCCTCACCCGCACGCTCGTGTCGAACATGGTCGTCGGTGTCACCGACGGTTTCTCCAAAGAGCTCGAGATCATCGGCGTGGGCTACCGCGCCGAGGCACAGTCCCCCACGACGTTGCGGCTCGCGCTCGGTTTCAGCCACCCCGTCATCGTGAACGCTCCGGATGGGATCACCTTCGAGTGCCCGACGCAGACCCGTGTCATCGTGCGCGGGATCGACAAGGAGATCGTCGGCCAGGTGGCCGCCAACATTCGCTCGATCCGTAAGCCCGAGCCCTACAAGGGCAAGGGAGTCCGGTATCTGGGCGAGAAGGTTCTGCGCAAGGCCGGCAAGGCCGGGAAGAAGTGAGGACTGAGCGATGAGCAAAGTTGCACAGAAGCGTCGCGAAAGCCGGCTGATCCGTCACGCCCGCGTTCGCAAGAAGATCCACGGCACAGCAGCGCGTCCGCGCCTCGCTGTCTACCGTTCCAACAAGCACCTCGTGCTGCAGGTCATCGACGACGATCTGGGCGTGACGATCGTGTCGGCGTCGACCAAGGAAGCGGGCCACACCGGCACCGGTTCCACCGTCGAGGCTGCCACGCGTCTCGGTCAGATTCTCGGTGAGCGCGCCAAGGCTGCCGGTATCGACAAAGTCGTGTTCGACCGCGGTGGCTTCGCCTACCACGGCCGAATCGCTGCGGTTGCCACCGCAGCCCGTGAAGCAGGTTTGGAGTTCTGATGGCTGGTCCCAGCAACTACGGAAACCGCGACAACCGCGGTGGCAACGAGCCCACGCCCGACCCCAACGGTCTGCGTGAGTCGCGTGTCATCACGATCAACCGCGTCGCCAAGGTGGTCAAGGGCGGTCGTCGGTTCTCCTTCACCGCACTCGTGGTGGTCGGTGACGGCAACGGCCGCGTCGGCCTCGGCTACGGCAAGGCGAAGGAGGTGCCCCTCGCGATTCAGAAGGGCACCGAGGAAGCCAAGCGCAACCTGTTCGACGTGCCGCTCGCCGGTTCGACGATCACCCACCCGATCATCGGGATCAACTCGGCTGGCCGCGTGCTGATGAAGCCCGCGGCTGCCGGTACCGGCGTGATCGCCGGTGGCGCCGCTCGCGTCATCCTCGAAGAGGCGGGTGTGCACGATGTGCTGTGCAAGTCGCTCGGCTCCTCGAACGCGATCAACGTCGCCCGCGCCACGATCAACGGGCTGAAGGCATTGCAGCGCCCCGACGTCGTGGCCGCCCGCCGCGGTCTCGCCGCAGAGGATTTCGTCCCGAAGGGCGTCCTCAACTCGTACAACGAGCGCCAAAAGCAGCGCGCAGCAGGGGAGACCCACTGATGCCCGGTCGCAAGCCCAACACCTATGAGGGCGAGAAGACGCTGACGGTCAAGCAAGTCCGTTCGGCGATCGCCAACAAGCCCAAGGCGGTCGGTACCCTGCGTGCCCTCGGCCTCGGCCGGATCGGCAACAGCAACGTGCTGCCCGACCGCCCGGAGATCCGCGGCATGCTCGCTCGTGTGCCGCACCTCATCGAAGTGACGGAGAACTGACATGCGCGTCGACGAACTCTCCCCCGCACCGGGGTCGACCAAGTCCAAGAAGCGGGTCGGCCGCGGTATCGGCGGTAAGGGCGGCAAGACCGCTGGTGCCGGTACCAAGGGCCAGCACTCGCGTGGCCGCGGCAAGGTGAATCGCGGCTTCGAAGGTGGCCAGACAGCGCTGCTGCGTCGCGTTCCGAAGCTCAAGGGCTTCAACAACCCGTTCCGCATCGAGTACTCGCCGGTCAACCTCGACCAGATCGCGGGCCTCGGCCTGGCGAGCGTCGATCCCGACGCCCTCGTGGCCAGCGGGCACGTCCGCAAGGGTTCGCTGGTGAAGGTCCTCGGCCGCGGTGAACTGACCGGCAAGGTCGACGTCACCGCCCACGCCGTGTCGAAGTCGGCAACGGCAGCTATCGAGGCCGCAGGTGGCACCGTCACCATCGTGCCACTGCCCTACAAGCAGGGGCGTCCGCCCGTGCAGGGCAACCAGTTCGCCAATCGTTGATCTCTGCGCTGCCCTGAGGCAGCGACCAGCCCCTACCATCACCCCGTCGCCATCGAGCGAGAGCTAAGGAGCCCCGTTGTGCTGTCGAACCTGAAGAACATCTTCAAGGTCCCCGATCTCCGCAACAAGATCTTCTTCACCCTCGCCATGATCGCCCTCTATCGCTTCGGTACGGCGATCCGGGTGCCGGGCATCGACAACGATGCGGTGGAGCAGCTCCAGGAATCGGCACGCTCGCTCGGGGCGCTCGGGTTCCTCAACCTGTTCTCCGGCGGAGCGTTCGCGAGCTTCTCGATCTTCGCGCTCGGGATCATGCCCTACATCACGGCCAGCATCATCATGCAGGTGCTCGGCGTGGTGATCCCGAAGCTGGAGAAGCTCCAGCAAGAGGGTGCCGTCGGGCAGCGCAAGATCACGCAGTACACCCGCTACCTCGCCATCGCCATCGCGACGCTGCAGGCAACGGGCCTCACCTTCACCTTCGGTCGCGGTCAGGGCAGCGCGTTCTTCGGCGCCGCGCAGAACGCACCGAACGTGAAGTTGCTGCCCGACGGCATGTGGCCTCGGGGATTCCTGATGATCGTCACACTGGTCGCCGGTACTGCGGCGCTGATGTGGATCGGCGAGCTCATCAGCCAGCGCGGTATCGGCAACGGGATGTCGATGCTGATCTTCGCCTCGGTCGTGGCCGGGCTGCCGTTCAGCTACTACTCGATCCTGCAGAGCCGCAAGTGGTTCGTATTCATTCTCCTGTGCGCACTGACCGTCGGCATCGTGATCGCGGTGGTCCGCGTCGAACTTGCCCAACGACGAATCCCGGTGCAGTTCGCGAAACGCGTCGTGGGCCGGCGCATGTACGGCGGCCAGAACACCTACATCCCGCTGAAGGTCAACCAGAGTGGCGTGGTGCCGATCATCTTCGCGAGCTCGGTGCTGCTGCTGCCCGTGTTGGCGACCAATCTGCTCGGCAGCGCCGAAGGATGGCGCGGCGACATCGTCGCCTTCGTCAACAAGTACCTGGTGAACAGCCAGAACATCGTCTACATCACGCTGTTCTCGCTGATGATCATCGCCTTTGCCTACTTCTACAACTCGATCGCGTTCGACCCGATCCGCCAGGCCGACCAACTGCGTCGCCAGGGCGGCTTCATCCCCGGCATCCGCCCCGGTCCGCAGACCGAGCGTTACCTTGCGAAGGCCGTCAACCGGATCACGCTGCCTGGTGCCGTGTTCGTGGCTGTCATCGCCATTCTCCCGTACCTCCTCCTGTGGGCCGCCAACGTGACGACCTTCCCGTTCGCCGGTACCACCGTGCTGATCGCCGTCGGTGTGGCGCTCGAGTTGATGCGCCAGATCGACAGTCAGCTGATGCTGCGCAACTACGAGGGATTCCTGAAGTGATCGCTGCCCGTCACGTCGGGCGGGGGACTTCGAGCGCAGGATGATCCCGGGCGCGCGCCTCATCATCCTCGGGCGACAGGGTGCTGGCAAGGGAACGCAGTGCGTGCGACTCTCGCGCCATTTCGTCGTACCCCACATCTCCACCGGTGACATGCTCCGCGCCGCCGTTCGTGAGGGCACGCCGCTCGGCACGATGGCGAAGGAAGTGATGGACGCCGGCGGGCTGGTCGGCGACGACATCATGGTCGGCCTCGTCGAGGAGCGCCTCAGCCGCGACGATGCGCGCACCCGTGGCTACATCCTCGACGGTTTCCCGAGGACGGTGGGTCAGGCACTCGAGCTCGATCGGATCACCGACCGATCGGGGAAGCCACTCGACGTGGTGCTCGACCTCGACGTCCCACGCACGCTCGTGCTCGAACGCATTTCGTCGCGTCGCGTGTGCCGTGACTGCGGCACCAACTACGTCGCCGCCGGACCCGACAAGACCCCGACGATCTGCGACGTGTGTGGCGGCGATGTGATGCAGCGCGACGACGACACGCCCGATGCGATCAATCGCCGGCTCGATCTCTACGAAGAGCAGACGGCACCGCTCATCGAGTACTACCAGCGCACCGGCAAGTTGGTCGTGATCGACGGGACGGGTACCCCCGACCACGTGTTCGAGATGCTCACCAACGCCGTCGACAGCAACCGACGGAGCTGACCTTCGTGCGCCGCCTCAAGCAGCGTCACGCCGACGACATCGCGTCGCTCCGGCGGGCCGGACGCGTGGTCGCTGAGATGCACCAGGCGATTCGCGAGTCGGCGCGACCCGGTGTGACGACCGGTGAGCTCGACGAGATCGCCGCGGCGGTGATCCGCCGCAACGGAGCGACATCGAACTTCCTGGGCTACCACGGTTTCCCGGGCGTCATCTGTGCGTCGGTGAACGACGAGCTAATCCACGGCATCCCCGGCTCGCGTGCGCTGGTGGACGGCGACGTGTTGAGTGTCGACTGCGGAGCGATCGTCGAGGGCTGGCACGGCGACGCTGCATTCACGATGGTGGTCGGAACGTCGTCGGCTGCGGCCGACGCACTGCTCACGGTTGCCAACCGGGCACTCGCCGCCGGCATCGGGGCAATGCGCGCCGGCAACCACGTCGGTGACATCGGTGCGGCGATCGACGAGGTGGTGTCGGCTGCGGGGTACGGATCGCCCCACGACTACTGCGGCCACGGCATCGGCCGGGCGATGCACGAGGCGCCCGACGTCCCCAATCGCGGGCGCCGCGGCAAGGGACCGGAGTTGGTGGTCGGTTCCGTGTTGGCGATCGAGCCGATGCTGATCGCTGGAGGGTCCGACGATGTCGACGAGCTCGACGATGGCTGGACCGTGGTGAGCGCCGACGGGTCGATCACGGCCCACGTCGAACACACCGTGCTCGTCACCTCCAGCGGCCCCGAGATCCTCACCCGTCTCTGACCCCGCCGCCCGCTCCGTCCAGCCTCTCCGTCAGCGCTGGGCGGTGCCGTCGATGACGATAGGGGTGCCTTCGTAGATCGTGTGGCGCACGGCGCCGCGTACGGTACGGCCGGCGTAGGGGGTGTTGCGGCTCTTACTCGCGAGGAGGTCGGGGCGCACGGTCCACGTGGCTGCGGGGTCGATGACAGTGAGGTTTGCCGGCGAGCCGGGCTGCACCGGCTGACCGTGGCGGGCGAGCCGCGCGATCGCCGCCGGCTTCCAGCTCAGTGCTGCGAGCACGTCGGCGAGCGGCATGTCGAGCTCGGTGATCGAGAGCGCGAATGCCGTCTGGAGGCCGAGCATCCCCGGGGGCGCCTGGTCGAGCGGCGCCTCCTTGGTCTCGGGTGGATGCGGTGCATGGTCGGTCGCGATGGCATCGATGGTGCCGTCGGCGAGGCCCGCCTTGATCGCAGCGATGTCGGCGGCCGTGCGCAGCGGCGGGTTCACCTTGAACACGGCGTCGAACGTTCGCAGCATCTCGTCGGTGAGCGTGAAGTGGTGCGGCGCGGCCTCCGCGGTGACCGGGAGTCCGTCCGCCTTGGCTGCGCGCACGAGCGCGACGCTGCGCGCCGTCGAGAGGTGGAGGAAGTGCACGGGCGCGCCGGTGAGGCGCGACAGTTCGATGTCGCGGTGCACCATCAGCTCTTCGGCGAGAGCCGGCCAGCCGGGGAGTCCGAGGTGGCTGCAGCAGGAGCCCTCGTGCATCACGGCCCCCACGGTGAGGCTGGCAACCTCGCAGTGTTGGGCAAGGGTGATGCCGAGCGGGCGCGCGTACTCGAGCGCACGGCGCATCAGCCCGGGGTCCTGAACGCCGTTGCCGTCGTCGGTGAACAGGGTGACGCCTGCCGCCGCGAGTTCGCCGAGCGGTGCGAGGTGCTCGCCGGCGCGTCCCATCGTGATGCAGCCCGCCGGCGCGACGTGGCACAGGCCCGCGCGTTCGGCCTGCGCTCGCACGAACTCGACGGTTGCGAGCGAGTCGTGCGCAGGTTCGGTGTTGGGCATCGCGACGATCGCGGTGAACCCACCGAGCGCGGCGGCTCGGCTGCCGGTCTCGATCGTCTCGGCTTCCTCACGCCCCGGCTCGCGTAGGTGCACATGGAGATCGACGAAGCCAGGCGTGACAATGCAGCCGGTTGCGTCGAGCACGACGTCGTCGTCACCGGCCGCGACGTCGACACCGACGTCGATGATCGTGTCGCCCTCGACGACGACGTCGCCACGACGCTCACCCTGCTGATCGACGACCGTGCCGTGGCGGATGATGATGCGACGTGTCATCACGCGGCGCCTTTCGTGTCGTTGCCGAGATCGGCACCGCTGCCGAGGAGTTCGAAGAGCACGGCCATGCGGACCGCCACGCCGTTCGTGACCTGTTGGAGCACCACCGAGCCGGGCAGCTCGGACGGGTCGACCGCCATCTCCACCCCGCGGTTCATCGGACCGGGGTGCATCACGATCGCATGCTTGCCGAGCTTGGCTGCCCGTGGCGGTGTGAGGCCGAAAATCGACGTGTACTCGCGTAGTGAGGGGACGAGGGCGCTCTGCATCCGTTCGCGTTGCATGCGCAGTAGATACAGCACGTCGACCGACCCGATGACCTCGTCGAGCCGGTGGCACACGTCGACCGGCCAGTCATCGATCGACGGCGGCATCAGTGTGGGGGGTGCCACGAGCGTGACGTGAGCCCCGAGCGCGGTGAACGCCTGCACGTCGCTGCGCGCGACTCGACTGTGCTTGATGTCGCCGACGATCGCGATGTGCAGACCGTCGAAGCCGTGAGGACGGTTGAGCGCTGTTCGGATCGTGTAGCAGTCGAGGAGGGCTTGCGTGGGGTGCTGGTGCCACCCGTCGCCGGCGTTCACGATCGCCGCCTGCGTCCAGCGGGTGATCATCTGAGGCGTGCCGCTCGAACTGTGTCGCACCACGAACGCGTCGACGCCCATCGCCGCGATCGTCTCGATCGTGTCGCGCAGGCTCTCGCCCTTGTTGACGCTGCTCGACGAGACGGCGAAGTTCATCACGTCGGCGCTGAGCCGCCGCGCCGCCGTATCGAAGCTGGTCCGCGTGCGTGTCGAGTCTTCGAAGAAGAGGTTGACGACGGTCTTGCCACGCAGTGCGGGCACCTTCGGCATCGGGCGTTGATTGATCTCCACCATGTGGTCGGTGAGGTCGAGCAGGTGATGGATCTCATCGGTACTGAGGGCTGCGATGTCGAGGAGGTGCTTCATCGCAGCGACACCCCGTCGGCGGTGACGGTGACGTTCTCGACGCGTGCCGTCGGGAGGTTCTTCCCCACATAGTCGGGGCGGATCGGCAACTCGCGGTGGCCGCGGTCGACGATGACGGCGAGTTGCACCGATCGCGGCCGCCCGTGGTCGTTGAGGGCGTCGAGCGCGGCACGAACCGTTCGACCCGTGAACAGCACGTCGTCGACGAGGACGACGTCGGCACCGTCGAGCGAGACCGGCAGCGACGTGACGCTGCCGGGGACGATCGGTCGTAGGCCGACGTCGTCGCGGTAGAAGCTCACGTCGAGGGTGCCGGCAGGTACTGCGCCGATGCCGTCGATGCGCGACATCGCCTCGGCCAGTTGCTCGGCGATCCACACGCCCCCGCGCTGCAGGCCGACGAGCACCACACGCTCGCTGCCGTGGTTGCGCTCCACGATCTCGTGGCCGATGCGGGTGATCGCTCGACGCACATCGTCGGCGGACATGACCACCCGTCCGTCCGGTACAGCCTCGCTGCCCATCTGCCTACCTCCACGTACCGGCCTCACGGGACCGGTTTCACGTGCGGCCGAGCGTATCCGATGGCGATCGGACGGAGCCCGAGGGCTGACCACCCGTCGAACGTTGGGTGAACGTTCGACCGAACCGGCCTCACGTGTGTCGCACCTGGGGCACCATTCGTCCATGGAGCCCATCGAGCTGTCGGTTGTCGTGCCGTGCTCGAACGGCGCGTCCACGATCGGTGCCCGAGTCGGCCGACTTCGGAGCGAGATGACGAACGTCGGTCTCGTTGGAGAAGTGATCGTCGCCGACCGCGGCTCGACCGATGGAACGCAACAGATCGCGCTGCAATCCGGCGCTCGCGTCGTGCATATCGGCGCGCCGGGCTACGGGGCCGCACTGCGCGGCGGCACGCTTGCCGCACGCGGCACGGCGGTGCTGGTGATCGACGAGTTGTTCGACGAGGCGGACCTCCCACGCTTCGTCGAACGACTCATCGACGGGGACCAGCTCGTCGTCGGTTATCGAGCGCCGGGTGGTTCGATCATCACCAGGCTTCATCTCCGCCTCCGCAACTGGATCGGTGGCCGAGGGACACGAACGACGCTGACCGACGTGTCGTGTGAGGTGCGAGCGTTTGATCGCCAGGCTGTGCTCGGGCTCGACCTCCGTGTCACCGGTCCGGAGCTCACGACCGAGATGGTCTTGCACGCCTCGCGAGCGGGCATGCAGATCGGACAGGCGCCGGTCGCCGGGCGTGGCACCGAGGGTCCGTCGCTCGCACTGCTCCTCGCCAGCAGCGCGTGGCGCTGGCCGGGGGTCGTTGCCGCGATCATGGTCGCCCTCGGATTCCTCGGCATCATCTTCTCGACTGGTGAGCGCGCCGGGCTCGTCGGTGCATGCCTGCTGGTGCTCGTCGGCGTCCAGCTCGCCACGCTGCCGGTGCTCGCCCGAGCGACCGGTGTGTCCAGCGGGCTCGTGTCGCGGCCCCCTCGTTCGACGACCGACCAGATGGGTTCGCCGCGTCAGTGGCGCAACGTCGGTCTCTTGGCGCTGCTGATCGGTGGTGGCGCGCTCGTCGGTGCAGCGCTGACACCGAACGAGGCAGTGCCGTTCATGATCCCCGGTGGGACTGCGCTGGCCGTTGGCCTGCAGCTGGTGCTCACCGGTCTATTGGTGCGTTTGGCCGAATTGCGCGTTGACCGCGCCGCCGTGCGCATCCACGAGGTCACGACCGCGGAAGGTCGGGCCGCGCATCGCACGATCGCGTGATCATTCCGTCGCCGGGGTGATCACGCGATCGTCGTTGCTCAGTCGATGACGACGACTGTCGAACGCATCGGCATCGCGTTGATGCCCCAGAGCATGTCCATCGCAGCGTTCGACACGCGCACACAACCGTGTGAGGCGGGATAGTTCGGCACGCTGCGGTAGCCGTGGACGGCCACCCCGCCGCTGAAGAATCGTGGGCGGTACAGGGTGCCGAGTGACCCCTCGTAGGCCGGCTCGTCGGCGACGCGATACACGCGGAACGACCCCGTCGGTGTGACTGCGGTGTCCGAGATCTTCGAGCCGTTCTTCTGGTCGATCGCCGTGTAGGCGTAGTTGCCGCCGGTGGACACGTTGACCACCCACACGGTCTTGGAGCCGCGCACGACGAAACCCAACTGCCGGCCCTTGTCGACCAGGAACATGTCACTCGGCCCGGCAGCGGTGGGGCCGGGACGGCACTGCGCACGGTTGAGCGCGGTGGCGGTCGCTTCATCGAGGTTGCCGCTTCGGGTGAGCCCCGACCACTTTTGGAACGCCATCACCGCCTGGCTGGTCGTGAGCCCGTAGCTGCCGTCGGCGGCGCTGAGCCAGAACCCGAGCTCGAGCAGGCGCTGCTGCGCGCGTGCAACGGTGGCCTTGCTGCTGCCAAAGATCACCTCCGCAACAGGCGCGGTGGGAAATCCGGGACAGAACACCGGCACGGCGCTCGTGTTGGCGGGCTTGCCGAACGATGCCGTGACGGGTGCGCCGAGGTAGTAACCCGACACATCGGCGATGAGGTTTCCGCCCGACTGGGTGAACACGTCGAACCCGCGTGACGACACCGCGACGGTCGCATGGTTGGGCAGGGTCTGGGCGGCACGGACGATGTTGAGCGTCGATGTCGATCGGCTCTTCACTGCCTGGTTGTTGGATCCGGCGGGGCTGACGGTGACGTAACCGGTGCTCAGCGCATCGGCGAGCGTGATGTTCATGGAGACGGCGCTGACGCTCGCGCCGCCGAACACCGGGTTGGCGGCGACGGCGACCTCGAGGTTCCAACTGGGCTCGGGCATCCGGTCACCACCGAGCGGGTTGAGCGCGCCGACGCGAGTGTCGAGCACCCGGGTCGGCGAACCGAGCGGAACGAACAGGCCGTCGGTGGCGGACGGCGCGGTGTCGCCGGTGAACGTGCCGACCAGGTCGACGATGAGATGTCCGCCCGCTGCTGCGTAGACGTCGAAGTCGCCGTTGGCATCGAGTGGGACGATCACCTGGTTCGCCACGGTGTGGAACAGTCCGACCGTGTTGAGGTTCGCCGTGTTGGGCGGCGACTGGCCGGCGGGAAACGCGGTCCAGTACCCGGCCCCGCTCCCGATGACCGTCACGTTGAGCAACGCGGCGCTTGCACCGTTGGCGCCTGGGACGCGTATACGGGTGGTCGAGTCGGCGCCGAGGGGGAAGAACGAACGCGTATCGAAGATCCGCTGCGGCGCGGCCAGCGGGACCAGACGCCCAGCGGCGCTGGCGGCCGCGTCTTGATACGAGCCGAGCATGTCGACGATCACGTCACCACCGGCAGAGCTGAAGATGCTGACGGTCCCATCGGCTGCCACCCGGACAGTGACGAGGTTGGGCATTGCGAGCGCCGGTCCGAGCAGCGACCAGCGTTCGTCGACGTTGAGGTTCGATGCGTTCGGGGGCGATCCAGTGCCGGGGTAGACGGTCCAGTAACCGACGCCTGCCGGACCGGTGATCGTGACGTTGAGGACGGCTGCTCGGGTCGGGCCGGCGGCGGGTAGGCCCGGTGCGCCGGTGACGTTGATGGTGACCGTGGCCCCGGCCTCGACCCGGGTGGCGGTCCGGGTGTCGAGCAGTCGCTGCGGGGTGGGCAGCGACACGAATGCCGTGGTGGTGGGGGCGGCGGCAGCGGGCGCTGCAGGGGCTGCCGGCAACAGCACTGACAACGCGCCGAACGCGATCGCGACCGTGATGATCAGCCCTGCTCGTCGTGTCCGCACGGCGGGGGATGCTAACGGCGGCGTCCGCGCGTGTGGCCGCGGGTCAGCAGCGATCGGGCCCCGGTGATCGGACCGCGGCGATCGGCCAGGGATGCAACGATGGCGGCATGACCAACAGGCTGCGGCCGATCGTGTTGTCGCATCTCTCGATCCGACACGCGTCGTTCGTGGATCGGTGCAGTGCGGCGAGCCTCGCCGACTTCGACGGCATCGGGCTGGAGATCGGGGAGTGGTCGCTGCAACGAGCGAAAGGCCGTAGCGATGACGAGTTGCGCGGCATCGTGGCCGAGCACGACATCGCGGTGATGGAGATCGAGACGATGCCCCTGTTCGACGATGTGCTCGTCGACACCTTCGTTCACCTCGTTGCGACCTACCGTCCCCACCGGGTGATCGTGGTCCCGCCGTTCCACGGCGCCGTCGATCGGGTCGCGGCGGGTGAGTGGCTCGCTCGGGTCGCCGACAGGATTGCGCTGTTCGGCGCAACGCTTGCGCTCGAGTTCCTCCCTTTCACCGACGTTCCCGACGCAGCCGCTGCCGCAGAGGTCGTGGAGCGTGCCGGCCGCCCGAACGTGGGTATCTGCGTCGACGCATGGCACGTGTTCCGGGGTGACGGTTTGCTGTCGTTGGTGGGGCTCGACCCGGCACTGGTGGCGATGGTGCAACTCAACGACGGCCCGCTCGAGCCGGTGGTCGCGGACTACGTCGACGACTGCCTGCACCACCGTGAGCCCCCGGGGGAAGGCGAGTTCGACCTCCGCGCGTTCATGGAGCTCGTCCCCGACTTGGCGCCCCTCGGTGTGGAGGTGCCCGACGACGACCTCGACGCCCTACCACCGCTCGACGTTGCGACGCTGCTGATGGCGGAGACGCGCCGGTTCCTCTAGTTGGGTGTCACCGAACAACGACTCGATTGCGGATCGTGCCGACGCCCGACACCGTGGTCTCGATCACGTCGCCGTTGCGTAGGAAGCGCTGCGGGTCGCGCACTTCGCCGACGCCGCCGGGCGTCCCGGTCCACACCAGATCACCTGGCTCGAACGTCATGAATCGGGTGAGCCACGCGACCAGCGCCGGGATCGAGAAGATCAAATCGCTGGTGTTCGCCCGCTGCATGATCTCGCCGGACACGACACCTTCGAGGTCGAGCGCGTCGCGAGCGGCGAGTTCGTCGACGGTCGTCAGCCACGGCCCGGTCGGGCCGAACGTGTCGTAGCTCTTCGCAATCGTGAACTGCTTCACCGGGGGTCGGCGCTGCTCGGCACGGTCGGAGATGTCTTGCCCTGCCATCACGCCGGCGATGACGTCCCAGGCGTCCTCCTCGCGCACGGCCGTGCATCGCTGGCCGAAGGCGACGACGACCTCGGCCTCGTAGTCGACCTCGTCGCGACCCGCCGGCACGATGATGTCGTCGAATGGACCGGCGACGCAGTTGTTGGTCTTGCCGAACAGTGCGGGTTCGGTCGGCATCTCGCGGCCGGTCTCGATCGCATGGCTGCGGTAGTTGAGCCCGACACCGAGCCCCTTGCCGGGTCGCGGGACCGGGGCGCGCAGGAGCGAGGTGTCGAGGACGGGCAGCGTCGACGGGTCGACCCCACGGCTCAACTCAGCCAGCGCCGGGTGGTTGGCGCGGTCGACGTAGACGGCCGGATCGGACGCTATGCGGCCATTGCTGGCCTGCTCGATGTCGAGGATGTGGTCGACCCCGGCCGCCGCCGCAACGATGATCGAGGCACGTCCGTTCACGTTGGCGAATCGCATCCCGAGATTCTGCCTGCTCAGGGGCTTGTTGCGAGGGTACGCGGCCGTGGCGGGGCCCTCTGCTATCTTCCGGCGCGGAATCGCGGAGGGACTTGGCGTTGAGTCCCCCGACCGGTAGCATTGCCACTCGGCCCTGTTCAGCCTGCGCGTGCCTTGGCACGTTTCGGTGGTCTCAGAGCACCAGTTTCTGCCCCGTGTTCGTATTCCAAGGAGAGTCCCCTGCCCAAGCCGAAAGACGACGCCATCGTGATGGAAGGCACCATTCTCGAGAGCCTCCCGAACGCGATGTTCCGGGTCGAGCTCGAGAACAGCCACAAAGTCCTGGCGCACATCTCGGGAAAGATGCGGATGCACTACATCCGAATCCTCCCTGGCGACAAGGTGCAAGTCGAACTCACTCCGTACGACCTCACCCGGGGTCGCATCACATATCGCTACAAGTAATCCATTTCCATACGAAGAAAGACCCGGTCACATGAAGGTCCGTCCGAGCGTGAAGACAATTTGCGAGAAGTGCAAGGTGATCCGCCGGCACGGACGCGTCATGGTGATCTGCGAGAACCCGCGCCACAAGCAGCGCCAGGGCTGAGGAAGAGAACATGGCACGTATTTCCGGCGTCGACATCCCCCGCGAGAAGCGGCTGGAGATTTCGCTCACCTACATCTTCGGTATCGGCAAGCCGACGTCGCAGCAGATCTGCGCCGAGACCGGCCTCGACCCGAACACCCGTGTGCGCAACCTCACCGAGGACGAGATCAACAAGATCCGCGCCTGGGTCGACGAGAAGCTCACGGTGGAAGGTGACCTGCGCCGCGAAGTCGCGCAAGACATTAAGCGCAAGATCGAGATCGGGTGTCTGCAAGGCGTTCGCCACCGCAAGGGCCTGCCGGTCCGCGGTCAGCGCACCCACACCAACGCCCGTACCCGCAAGGGTCCGAAGAAGACTGTCGCCAACAAGAAGAAGGCCGTGAGGAAGTAACGATGGCAAAGCCGAAGCCGGGCGGTCGTCGCCCCCGCAAGCGCGAGCGCAAGAACGTCACCAACGGTGTCGTCCACATCAAGAGCTCGTTCAACAACACCATCGTCTCGATCACCGACACCGAGGGCAATGTCATCTCGTGGGCGTCGTCGGGTGGCGTTGGTTTCAAGGGGTCGCGCAAGAGCACCCCGTTCGCAGCGCAGCAGGCAGCTGAGAAGGCCGCCCGCGCCGCGATGGAGCACGGTCTCCGTCGCGTCGAGGTCCAGGTGAAGGGCCCGGGCTCGGGACGCGACACCGCGGTGCGCAGCATCCAGTCCACCGGTATCGAGGTCACCTCGATCAAGGACGTCACGCCCGTTCCCCACAACGGCTGCCGCCAGCCCAAGCGTCGGAGGACCTGATCATGGCTCGTTACACCGGCCCGAAGGTGAAGATCTCCCGTCGCCTCGGCACCAACATCTTCGAAAACGACAAGGGTCGCAAGGCGCTTGAGCGTCGCCCGTTCCCGCCCGGTCAGCACGGCCGTACCCGCCGCCGCAACGCTGGCAGCGAGTACCTGGCGCAGCTGCAGGAGAAGCAGAAGGCGAAGTACATCTACGGTGTGCTCGAGCGTCAGTTCCGTCGTACCTACGACGAGGCCAACCGGCTCCAGGGTCCGACGGGTGAGAACCTGCTCCGCCTCCTCGAGCAGCGCCTCGACAACATCACCTACCGCGCCGGCTGGGGCAGCACCCGCCCGCAGGCCCGGCAGTTCGTGAGCCACGGTCTCATCCTGGTCAACGGCAAGCGGGTCAACATCCCCTCGTACCGCGTGCGCAAGGGTGACGTCATTTCGCTGTCGGCCAAGGCCGAGGCGATGATCATCATCCAGCACAACCTCGACATCCTCGATCGTCGCGTCGTCGGTTGGCTCGAGACCGGTGACGGCGGCAAGTCCGTCACGGTTCGCGACCTTCCCCAGCGCGAGCACATCGACGTGCCGGTGCGTGAGTCGCTCATCGTTGAGCTGTACTCCAAGTAACCCGCCCCTTTCCTTACCGACCCACGAACAGACAGAGGCGATCACATGCTCGTCATTCAGCGCCCCACCGTCGAGGCTCTCGACGAGGAAGAGACCAACCGCCAGCGTTTCGCGGTCGGCCCGCTCGAGCCCGGCTTCGGCCATACCATCGGCAACTCGCTTCGTCGGGTGCTCTTGTCGAGCATCCCCGGTGCTGCCATCACGGCGGTCCGTTTCGACGACGCGCTCCATGAGTTCGACACCATCGTCGGTGTTACGGAAGATGTCACCGACATCATCTTGAACCTCAAGGACATCGTCATCACGAGCACGTCCGACGAGGACATCATCGTGCGTCTCGACGTGCGCGGCCCGGCCACGATCACCGCTGCCGACATCAAGTGCCCCAGCGAGATCGAGATCCTCACGCCGAACCAGCACATCGCGACGCTCAACGCGAAGGGACGCCTCGCCGTCGACCTCACGGTCGGTCGTGGCCGTGGTTACCTGTCGAGCGACCGCGACAACCAGAACCGCACCATCGGCGTCGTGCCGATCGATGCGATCTTCTCGCCGGTTCGCCGCGTGCTGTTCACCGTCGAGCCGACCCGCGTCGAGCAGAGCACCAACTACGACCGCCTGATCATCGACATCAGTACCGACGGCTCGATCGCCCCGCGCGAAGCGCTGGCGTCCGCCGGTGACACCCTGAAGAAGTTGGTCGAGCTGATCGCAGGCCTGAGCGACGAGCCGCAGGGCCTCGAGCTCGGCGAGGTCGCGAGCATCGCTGCCACATCGCCGGATCTCGATCTCCCGATCGAGGATCTCGATCTGTCGGAGCGCCCGCGCAACTGCCTGAAGCGCGCCCAGATCAACACGGTCGGTGAGCTGCTCACCAAGACCGAGGACGACCTGCTCAACATCACGAACTTCGGCCAGAAGAGCCTCGACGAGGTCAAGCAGAAGCTCGACGAGCGCGGCCTGAGCCTCCGCGGCTGAGCCGCGGACCACACGAGGACACAACGTCATGCCAGCAACACCCCGCAAAGCCCGCAACTTCGGCCACAGCGCCGCACACCAGCGCCTCATGATGGCGAACCTGGCGGCGTCGCTGTTCGCCGCTGAGGGCATCGTCACCACCGAAGCGAAGGCGAAGGCTCTCCGGCCGATCGCCGAGAAGCTCATCACCAAGGCGAAGAAGGCCCAGGAAGGCGACGAGCTGCGGATCCACCGCATCCGTCAGATCCAGGGATACCTCAACGACAAGGAGATGACCGCCAAGCTCGTCGGCGACGTCGCCCCGCGCTACCTCGACCGCAACGGCGGCTACCTCCGGATCCTCAAGCTGGGTCCGCGCCAAGGCGACAACGCGCCCATGGCGCGCATCGAACTCGTCTGACCCTGTCCGGTCAGATGGACTCCGGGATCGAGCCCGCCGCGCTGCGGCGGGCTCGTTTCGTTGTTGCGTACGACGGTGCACCATTCCACGGCTTCGCCGAGCAACAGGCCACGCCGACGGTGATGGGGGTGATGCGCGAGGCGCTCGAGCGGGTCTGTCGAGTGGAGCTTGCGTTGGTGGGTGCTGGCCGCACCGATGCTGGTGTGCACGCCTGGGGCCAGGTGGTGAGCACCGATCTCCCGGCCGAGCTCGATCTGGAGAACGTGCGTCACCGTGTCAATCGGATGTGTGGTCCGCAGATCGTGGTGAGGTCGGCCGACTGGGCTGACGATCCCGATTTCGACGCACGGTTCAGCGCCCGGTTCCGGCACTATCGCTACGACGTGCTCAACCAGTCGACCACGGTGCCGTCACTGGCCGCGACCACGTGGCACGTCGCCGAGCCGCTCGAACTGTGGGCAATGCAACTCGCGTGCGACCCGATCATCGGTGAACACGACTTTTCGACGTTCTGTCGCAAACCGAAGGTGCGCGACGGGTTCGAGATGCCGTCGATGCGCCGGCGAGTGCTGCTGGCCGACTGGCACGAAGTGCCGTCGGAGTTCGGCCGGCTGCTCCGGTTCGAGATCCGCGCCAACGCGTTCTGCCACCAGATGGTCCGCTCGATCGTGGGGACGATGGTTGACGTCGGCCTGCGCCGTCTCCATGCGGGCGACGTTCGGCCGATGCTGGTCGCCGCCGACCGTCGCGCTGCCGGTCAGGTTGCCCCGCCGCAGGGCCTGACGTTGTGGCAGGTCGGTTACTGACCCGTTCAGCCGCGGCGTGTGCGGAGAGGGTCAGGCGCCGCGGAGGGTGACGAGGTAGGCCTCGACGATGGGCGACAGCGTGGGCATGCGGTCGGTCTCCGACGAGAACGTGGCGACGTAGGCAGTCGATGCGCCAATCACCATGCTCTGCTGGAACGCAAGCTTTGGCAAGCCGCTGAGCGTGCCGGTCCACACGATCACCACGATCCGAACGTTGTCGGGCCCGACGAACACCTTCTGCGACTCGAGCGCGAAGTCGGGGGCCGACAGCTGCACGTTCGCGATCGCCGCATTGGCATAGTCGTCGACGGACAGCGGTCCGGGGATCGCTTCGGTGGACACGTTGATGTTGTCTTCGAACGTGGCCGAGCCGGAGCCGGTGATCCACGAACGGCGACCGTCGACGTTGCGCTCGGTCCAGGTCTGATCGAGCTGCATCGTCCAGCCAGCCGGGTCGGTGACGAGTACCGCAGTGGGCGGCAGCGGCGGTGCGGGTACGCCTGGTGTCGTGGTGGGGACCGTCGTCTCGACGACCGTTGTCTCCGGGGTGGTTTCCGGGGTGGTCGCCGCGGTGGTCGTCTCGGTTGGTGCGGCAGTGTCGTCGGGCGGGAACTCGGTGCCGACGACGGCGACGGTGGTGTCGGCCGCCGTGCTGCTGTCGTCGTCGCCGCCCGCCAGTTGCCAGGCGACGATGACGCCGAGCAGCACCAGCGCGAGCGCGCCGATCCCGGCGATGAGCTTGGTGCGTTGCGGGATTCCCGCGCTGCGCCCGCTGGGAGCGGGAGTCGGGGTCGTGGATGTACTCGTCGCTCCGGGCGTCGATCCGGCTCCCGGCACCTGGGCCGAGGGTGCTTCGGCGGCTACCGCGGCTGCGGCCAGCGCCTCGATGGAGGGCTCGGTGGGACGCGACGGAGGCGGGGGTGGGGCCGGTGGCGCCGACTGCGCGGGTGGTGCGGGTGGCGCGGGTGGCATCGACGGAACCGCTGGAACCGACGGAACCGGCGGCGGCGGCACGCCGGGTACGGGCGGCGGCGGGGTGCCGGGTGCACCCGGGGGCGGGGGCGGGGGCGTCGAGCCGGAAGGGCCAGGAGGAGGGGGAGGGAGGTCGGCCACGGACGTGACCGTACCGAAACCAGGCCGTTGTGCAAGGTCATCTCAAGAGAACGTCGCACGAGACCGGGCATCGATCGCCGAATCCCGGCCCGCTGGAGGCGACAGTGCGCACACCGGGGGACCACACTGGGAGGCGATGGCGAGCAAGCGCATCCTGATCTGTTCCACCCCGGTGGGCCCACTGGGGAGCGGGATCGGCGGTGGTGTCGAACTCACCCTGCACAGCCTCGTGTACGGACTGTCGTCGCGCGGCCACCACGTGGAAGTGGTGGCGCCGGCCGGCTCCCTGCACGTTGGGGCCCGCGTTCACCAGATCGAGGGTGCGTTGCAAGTCAGCAGTCAGACGGAGGGGCGCGACACCCCGATCACGATGCCTGCTGATCCGGTGCTCGGGGCGATGTGGGCGTGGGTTCGCGACCACCAGCAGCACTTCGACGTGGTCGTCAATCTCGCCTACGACTGGCTCCCGCTCTACCTCACGCCGTCGATGTTGATCCCGGTCGGACATCTGATTTCGATGGCGTCGGTGAGCGACGCCATGGACGCGGCGATCGAGGAACTCCTCCGCCACCGCCCGGGCGCGGCAGCGGTCCACAGCCAGGCGCAGGCCGACACCTTCCCGGTGCCTTCGGGCTCGCTGCGCGTCGTCGGCAACGGGATCGCCATCGAGCGCTATGACTTCGTCGCGCGGGCAGCACAGCCGGCGACGTTGGGATTTGTCGGACGGATCTCGCCGGAGAAGGGCATCGACGACCTCTTCGCTGTGTCGGCGGCAACGGGCCGTCGAGTGAAAGCGTGGGGGCTGATGCAAGATCGTGCGTGCTGGGACGCGGCGGTCGCACGACACCCGGGCGCACAGGTGACGCACGAGGGGTTCGTGAGCACCGACGACCTCCAAGCGGCGATCGGCGGATGCGCCGCGATGCTCATGACACCGAAGTGGGTGGAGGCGTTCGGCAACGTGGCGATCGAGGCGATGGCGTGTGGGGTGCCGGTCATCTCGTACCGACGTGGCGGGCCCGCGGAGATCGTGCTCGACGGCGAGACAGGATTCCTGGTGGAGCCGGACGACGTAGCAGCGATGGCTGATGCCGTGCAACGGATCGACGAGATCGATCGTGCGGCGTGCCGTCGACTTGTGGTCGAGCGCTACTCCACCGACGCCTTGGCTGGTCGCATCGACGTGTGGCTCGACGACGTGGTGGGCCATCACGACGGTCGTCGCGGCGACCAACGTGGCGAACGGCGACTGCCGACGCACTGACACGCTCTCGGAAAATCGGGGCGCCGATTGCCGCGTCCGCCGGTGGCCCCGTATCATTGCACGGTTCCCCGGCGAACTGCCGGTACAGCAGGCCGTGCACGTCACGAGCCAGTGTCGAAGGATTCGAGAGATGCGCACGTACAGCCCCAAAGCAAGTGAGATCCACCGCGCCTGGCACATTGTCGACGCTGAGGGCCTGGTCCTCGGTCGACTGTGCACCGAGGTGGCACGTGTGCTCCGCGGCAAGCACAAGCCGATGTTCGCCCCGCACATCGACACGGGTGACCACGTGATCATCATCAATGCGGACAAGATCGTCATGACGAAGGGCAAGGCCGATTCGTCGATGGTCTACCGCTACAGCGGCTATCCGGGCGGCCTGAAGAGCGAGACGTACGCCAGTCTCCTCGGTCGCAAGCCCGCTGATGCGATCCGCCTCAGCGTTCGTGGCATGTTGCCGAAGGGCCCGCTCGGTCGTCAGCAGATCAAGAAGCTGAAGGTGTACGCCGGTTCCGAGCACCCGCACACCGCGCAGAACCCAGTCGTACTCGACCTGACCGCGGCCAAGGCCCGCTGAAGCAAGACGGAGATCGCAGCACCATGGCCACCAAGCCCCTCACCCAGACCACCGGCCGCCGCAAGGAGGCCGTC